>JANYAD010000069.1 GCA_025355165.1 Gammaproteobacteria bacterium
TGACCTTGGGCGCAAATGTGGCTGCGTAAACCTCTCCCAAGCCTTCGATTCCGCAGGCCGTACGAAGTTTTAAGAATACGAAGTACCGGCCACCGAAGCTTGGCGGTGGATTCGCCACCACGAATACTCTGACGCTGTCGAGTTTCATTTGAGGTCAGTCCCTTGAGTCTTATCGAGCCTGGATTAGATCAGCCGCTTTTTGCGCCACCATGACAGTCGGCGCGTTGGTGTTGGCGGAGGTCACGGTGGGGAATACCGATGCATCGACCACGCGCAGCGCATCGATACCGTGCACGCGCAGCGAAGCATCGACCACCGAGTCCGCCGCCGTGGGTCCCATGCGGCAGGTGCTTACCGGGTGATATACGGTCATCGCGCGCGCGCGAAAGTCCGCGAGAATCTGCGTCGCGTCCATGACGGTGAGATCCGGTTGGATCGGCTCGCGGATGAGGGAGCCGATCGATCGAGTGCGAGCGAGTGCCTGCAGCAAGCGGCCTCCTTGCACGACGGCTTCCTCATCTTCCTTGGTCGATAAATAGTTCGGTGCAATCATCGGAGGCTGGCGAAAGTCCGGACTGACAATGTCAATTCGACCGGTGCTGGTGGGGCGCGTCGGCTGATAGCACAAGTAAAAACCGGAGAATTTGTCAACCTCGATCCTGTTGCGAGTCGCATTGCCGGTGCTGTAGGTAACCGGATTGAAATACAACTGCACCGCGGGACGCTCAAGACCGGGCCGTGCGGGAAGAAACCCTCCCATTTGGTTCACGCTCAAAGCCAAAGGGCCGCGGCGCAAAATAAGATAACGCAGCCCGGCGATCAGTTTTCCGGTGACCGAGCTCAATTCGTCGTTGAGCGTCGGCTGGGTCGCCTTATACGAGTAAACCACCGCCAGATGATCCTGCAAGTTGCCGCCCACGGCAGGATTGTGCAGAACCGGGGCCAGCCCCAAGGCGGCGAGGGCGGGTGCAGGTCCGATCCCGGACAACTGCAGCAACTGCGGCGAATTCACGGTACCGGCGCACAGCAGCACTTCGCGCCGGGCCTGCGCCAATTGCGGCCGGCCGGCGCGCACGAATTGCACTCCCGTAGCACGGCGCTGTTGAATTTGGATTTTGCTGACCCATGCCCCGGTCTCGAGCTTCACGTTCTCGCGACGCAGTGCCGGACGCAGAAACGCATCCGCGGCAGAGCGGCGCACGCCATTGCGGATGGTGACTTGGTAGCAGCCTAATCCCAGCGGATGATCGCCGTTGAAGTCCTCCGTAACCGGCAGGCTCAGCTCCGCCGCAGCACCGAGCCAGTTACCTCGCATGGGATGAAGAAAAGGCGATACGTCCGCGACATCGAGAGGGCCGGCTCCATGCGAACGTCCCGCGCCGTCAGTGCGCCGCTCCGATCTTTCGAAGTACGGTTTGACGTCATCCCAGCCCCAGCCAACATTGCCCAGTTGGCGCCAGTCGTCGAAGTCTTGCGGCGCGCCGCGGCAGTACACCAGCGCATTGATCGAACTCGAACCACCGAGCACGCGTCCTCGCGGCCAGTACATGCCGCGACCGTTGAGCCCGGCGCTTGCCAGCGCTTGATACTTCCAATTGACGCTGGAATCGGCAAAGGTGCGGCCGTAGCCAATGGGCGCCTTGATCCAAAAGCGATTGTCAGAGCCGCCGGCCTCCAACACCAGCACTCGATCGCGGCCGCTTGCGGACAGGCGATCGGCAAGCACGCATCCGGCCGTGCCGGCTCCGATGATGATGTAGTCGAACTCCTCCACAGCCCGAGCTTAAACGTTCGGCCCGGCTGCGCTATGCCATTTCGCGATCCACTCATGTTATTTTTCGACCGCCCAGATGATGAGCATGACGCCTGCCGTCGCGCGAGGAGGGCGTTCCCTGTATCGTGAAGGTAGATCATACTCGAGGTCAGATGAGCGCAACTGCGATTGATGCACCGAGATCCCAGGCACCATCATCGATTGAACGTTGGTATGTGCTGGTTTTGGTGTGCTTGATTTACGCCATCAACATTGCAGATCGCTATGTCGTCTCGACCGTGCTCGAGCCGATTCGGCTCGACTTGATGCTCACCGATGCGGGGGTAGCGTTTCTGACGGGTGCGCCGCTGGCCTTTTTTTATGTCGCATTTGGCATTCCGATTTCTTGGCTGGCCGATCGCTACAATCGCCGCAATATTCTCGCCGCATCGCTGGTCATATGGTCCGCGTTCACTGCGCTGTGCGGTGTGTCGACGAATTATCTGCAGTTTTTGCTGGGGCGCATAGGGGTAGGGATCGGCGAAGCGGGTGGCACACCGCCCTCCACGGCCATCGTCTCGGATTGCTTCCCGCCGGACCGGCGTCCCATGGCGATGACGGTGCTGGCGCTGGGCGCGCCCATCGGCGCGTTTTTGGGCGCCGACTTTGCGGGCGCCATTGCCCACGCCTATACCTGGCGTACGGCTTTCATTGCCTTGGGTCTGCCCGGCCTCGTTGTCGGGGTTATCGTGTATCTGACGGTGCGCGAGCCGCGGCGCGGCCGCTTGGATGCGCTCGATGAGGTCCTTAAGCCCTCATTGATCAAGTGCCTGAAGTTCTTGTGGCAACAAAAGGCCGCATACCATGTGATCATGGGAGGGGGTTTATGCGCACTGTGGGGCTGGGGCCTCATTTATTGGACACCGACGTTTCTACAACGCGCCTATCACCTGGATGTCGGGCAAGCGGGAGCGGTCACCGGACACATTCATCTGTGGGGTGGGTCGCTCGCGACGATCGGCACCGCCTGGCTCTTATCTCGGCCCTTCATGGCCGATCCACGTCGCGTCGTCTGGCTGCTGGCCGCGGGAATCGGATTGGCGACGATACCCTCATTCATTGCCTATTGGACCCACTCGCTCATTCTCTGCAAAGCGATGTTCTGGCTCTTCATCCCGTCCATCTACTTCTATATTGGCCCCTGTTTTGGCCTGCTGAACAATCTGGCTCCTTGCCACATGCGTAACATGTTCATTGCCATCTCCTTGTTGGTTGCCAACATATTGAATCTGATCATTGCACCGTGGGCGGTCGGACTGATGAGCGACTGGTTCGCCGGCGCTCACGCCACCGACGCCGCTTCCCTGCGCCTCGCGCTTTTGGTACTGGCGCCGACGGGGCTGTGGGCCGCTTATCATTTATATCTGGCGTCGAGAACCATCATCGCCGATCAAAAACGCGCCATCGGCTACACCAAAGAATGGGCACCTTGAACTTATGGCCGACTCGCACATCGACCGCAAATGGCTACCGCTCAATGCATTGCGCGCATTCGAGGGGGTTGCCAAACACTTAAGTTTCACCGCTGCGGCGAACGCGCTGTTGATTTCCCAAAGCGCATTATCGCGACACGTGATTGCCCTTGAAAAAATAATCGGCGCGCAGCTGTTCGAACGCCGGCCTCATGCCTTGGTGCTGACCAAAGCTGGCCAGCACCTGCTTCCGGCGGTGATGAAATCATTCGACCGGCTGGAATTTGCACTTGACGATATCCGCAAGGATGGTGCGAGCAATACACGCACCCTGCGTGTGCACATGCCGCCGAGCTTTGCAGCGTATCTCGCGGTGCCGATTTTACGAGATTTCCGCCGCGCCGCCGCCGAAGTGGAAATCGATCTGGTGAGTCCCCACGGTGTAGGCGCGCCGCTCGGCGACGTCGATGTGGCAGTCGTGTATTCAAAGCCGACGGTAACGGATCTGGTGACTGATCTGTTGTGGCCGGTACACCTAAGCTTGCTCTGTCATCCGAACATCGCAGCCCGCCATGCCGGCAAGTCTCTGGCGGCATTCATCGAATCGAATGAGCTGGTGCATGTGCGCATTGCGGAACTGCCGCGACATCATCTTTGGAAGCAGTTCGCACGGTCTGCCAATTTGAGCGTCGGCGTCGAGCGCGGTCTGGTTTTCGATACAGCCATGCTGGCGGTGCAGTACGCACTGAGCGGTGAGGGCGTGGCGTTGGTCGACACCTACTTGTTCGGCGATCACATTCGATCCGGACGATTAGTGCAGCCTTTCAGCAATAGCCTGGATGATGGCTTCGGATATTATTTGATCACGCATCCTGAGGCGTTGAGCGACACGGCCGTCGCACTGTTTCGGTCCTGGCTGATCGAGCGCTTCGGCAGCGGTGCGCAGCTCTCGCAGTCAAACTTGCATTTGGCGGTATCGAATGACTGAGATCGGCGGGCGTTTATGAAGAGTCAGGCGAAAGTGGTTGTGATCGGCGGCGGGGTGGTGGGGGCGAGCGTTCTCTATCATTTGACCAAGGGCGGATGGAAGGATGTGCTCCTGATCGAGCGAGCCGAGCTGACATCTGGGTCCACCTGGCACGCGGCCGGCGGCATGCATACCGTGAACGGCGATCCAAACGTCGCCAAATTGCAGCAATACACCATCGAGCTCTACAAGGAAATTGAACAGATATCCGGACAGTCCTGCGGCGTGCACATCACCGGCGGACTAATGCTCGCGGGCACGCGCGAGCGGGTCGACTGGTTGAAAATGGCGCAGGCGCGCGGCCGATATCTCGGAATGAAGCTGGAGATGATCTCGGTGGACGAGGCGGCCCGGCTCTTTCCGTTGATGGACAAGGCGCATTTCAAGGGTGCGATGTACGATCCCATTGAAGGTCACGTGGATCCGTACGGCGTCACGCTTGCCTATGCAAAATCGGCGCAGATTGGCGGTGCGCAGATCGTCAGACACACCCGTGTGATCGATCTCAAGGCGCGAGCCGACGGATCCTGGGATGTCATTACCGATCATGGCAACGTGCATGCGGAACATGTGGTCAATGCGGCGGGGCTGTGGGCAAGGGAAGTGGGCCGCATGGTCGGCATCGAACTACCCATACTCGCCATGGAACATCAATACCTGATCACCGGCGATATGCCGGAGTTAGTCGGCAAGCAGGAGCAACTGCACGCGATCGACTTCGAGGGAGAGTTGTACACTCGCCAGGAACGCGGCGGCATGTTGCTGGGTACCTATGAGAAGGCGGGTGTGCCTTGGTCACCCGTGCAAACACCTTGGGACTTCGGGCAAGACCTGCTGCCAAACGACCTTGAAAGAATCGCGCCAAGTCTGGAGGTGGCTTTTCAGCATTTCCCCGCACTCGCCGCAGCGGGCATCAGAAAGGTGGTCAATGGCCCTTTTACGTTTGCCCCGGACGGCAATCCGCTGCTGGGTCCCATCAAAGGCCTCAAGAATTTTTGGGTAGCCTGCGGGGTGATGGCCGGATTCAGCCAAGGTGGCGGTGTCGGCCTGGCGCTCTCCAGCTGGATGATCAGCGGTGATCCCGGCGCGGATATTTGGGCCATGGATGTCGCGCGTTACGGTGATTGGACCACGCTGGCTTACACCAACGCCAAGGTGCGCGAAAATTATTCGCGCCGCTTTAGCATTCGCTTTCCCAACGAAGAGCTCAACGCGGGCCGGCCACTGCGCACGACACCGATTTACGAGAAGCTGAAGGATAACCACGCGGTGTTCGGCGACTACTGCGGTCTTGAACACGCCTTGTGGTTCGCACCCGCCGCGGCGAGTGCCCGAGATGAAATCAGTTTTCACCGCTCCAATGATTTTCCCCACGTAGCGGCCGAGTGTAATGCCGTGAAGGATTCAGCGGGATTGCTAGAGATTTCAAACTACGGAAAATTCGAGGTCAAAGGCCCCGCGGCAGCGGATTGGCTGTCGCGCGTGATGGCGAATCGCGTGCCGAAGGTAGGGCGAATCGCTTTGACGCCCATGCTCAATGAGCGCGGCAAATTGATCGGCGATTTTACGATGTGCCGGATAGACGATGAGCACTTCTTCCTCATCGGCACCTATGCCGCCGAAACCTACTATATGCGCTGGTTCGAACGGCACCTTCCGCCTATCGGGGTGTCGGTACGCCCCTGCGCAATGCAGTACGTCGGCCTTTCTGTTGCCGGCCCGAATTCGCGGGCTCTGCTTCAGGGACTGGTGCGCGATGACCTGTCCACTACGGCGTTTCCGTTTCTGTCCTTCAGGCACATGGAGATCGGGATGGTGCCAGGGTATGTCGGACGCGTTTCGTTCACCGGCGAGCTCGGTTACGAAATTTGGGTTACCACCGACTATCAGCGTGCGCTCTACGATTTGCTGATGGAGGCCGGCCGCAAGTACAGCCTGCGCTTGTTCGGCGGTCGGGCTTTGAATTCCATGCGGGTGGAGAAGAGCTTCGGCACCTGGAGCCGAGAATACCGGCCCATCTATGGACCGATCGAAGCGGGTCTTGGCCGTTTCGTCGACTTCCAGAAAACCGAATTCGTCGGCCGCATCGCGGTGACGCAAGAGCAGCAAAGCGGCGGCGCACTTCGGCTCTTGGCTTTCAAAGTGCTCGATACCAATTCAGATGCCATCGGCGATGAGCCGATCTGGCATGAGGGTAAGGTGGTGGGTTGGGTGACATCGGGCGCCTTTGGCCATCGAGTGCAGCAATCCTTAGCGTTGGGCTACGTGCCGGCGGATTTCGCGGCGGCGACCTCCGGGTTTGAGATCGAAATCATCGGCAAGCGGTATCATGCGCAGCCGCTTATGCAAGCCGCCTACGATCCTAGCGGCTCGCACATGCGGTCGTGACGCATACGGCACGGGCCTACGCTTGGCGCCTTACTCTAATCGAGATTGGCCGGGCGAATCGTTGGCCGGCCATGCCAGCTTTCAGGCAGCGAGCATCCCCTTTGCTTTTGCAGTATGAGTGGCCAGGATGTCCATGAGCGCGGGTGAGAGGCAATCGTAGGGCTCGAGATTGAGCTCCTTCAGGCGTTTGCGGATTCCCTCCATCTCGGCCGGCTTGGTTCCCGACTCGATAATCGAGGATACGAATGCCGCAAATCTTGGCGCTTCCCAGCCACCGGCATCAAATAGCTCCGGATGCACAAAATCGAGGCCATGGAAAGGATGAGCTTTATTTTCGATACGAAGGTACATATGTGCGCCGCAACCGGTACAAGCGAAACGTTGAATCGCCGCGGCGGAATCAACAATTTTCAGCTTCTGAGCATTCGCGGTGACCGATAGTTTCTCGCTGGGTACGACGGCAACCAGGGAAAAGGCTGCCCCCTCGGGCTTCCAGCACCGGGTGCAACCACACACATGATTGAAAGCCACGTTCGACTTGATGTTGACGGTGACCTGATCCTTGGCGCACTTGCATTTGAGGGTGCCGCCGCTGAAGCCGGAGTTGCCGGCTTTAACGCCCTGGTCCACCAAGGGATGAATTTTTACTGACATAACAACTCCTGATTTGACTAATAAATGGCGACGCTTCGAATGGATTCGCCTGAGTGCATGAGTTCAAAAGCATCATTTATTTTCTCGAGCGGCATGGTGTGCGTGATCAAATCGTCGATGTTGATTTTGCCGTCCATATACCAATCCACGATTTTTGGCACATCGGTTCGCCCACGGGCGCCGCCAAAGGCAGAGCCTTTCCATACCCGGCCTGTGACTAATTGAAATGGCCGCGTCTGAATGACTTTTCCAGCACCGGCGACCCCGATAATGACCGAGACTCCCCAGCCGCGATGGCAGCACTCAAGGGCTTGACGCATGACATCGACATTACCGATGCATTCGAAGCTGTAATCGGCGCCGCCATCCGTGAGCGCGACCAAGTGCGAAACCAGGTCCTCTCCGACCTCCTTTGGATTGACGAAGTGAGTCATGCCGAATCTTTCCGCCAGCGCTTTTCGTTTGGGGTTCAGATCAACGCCAATGATCTTATTGGCGCCGACCAGCTTTGCCCCCTGAATGACGTTAAGCCCAATGCCGCCGAGGCCAAAAACGACTACGTTGGCGCCGGCCTCCACTTTAGCGGTGTTGATCACGGCCCCCACCCCTGTCGTCACGCCACACCCGATGTAGCAGACCTTGTCAAAGGGCGCATCCTCGCGGATCTTTGCAACCGCAATTTCAGGCAAAACCGTGAAATTCGAAAATGTCGAGCAGCCCATGTAGTGATGAATGATCTCTTTGCCGATGGAGAATCGGCTGGTGCCATCGGGCATCACACCCTTGCCCTGAGTCGAGCGGATGGCCGTGCAAAGATTAGTCTTGTGCGAGGTGCAGGATTTGCATTGGCGGCACTCGGGCGTATAGAGGGGTATGACGTGATCTCCCTTTTTTAAGGAAGTGACGCCTGGCCCCACATCTACCACGATACCGGCGCCTTCATGTCCGAATATCACCGGAAATAGCCCTTCAGGGTCGGCTCCCGAGCGGGTGAATTCGTCCGTGTGACAGACACCCGTGGCCTTGATCTCCACCACCACCTCTCCGGCGCGAGGTCCTTCGAGGTCAACCGTGACAATTTCCAGCGGCTTTCCCGCGGCATAACAAACTGCTGCTTTGGTTTTCATCGCATCCTTCTCTTAACTAGTATCTGGCCACTCGCATCCAAGATGCGTTCGATAATTCGCCCATATCCAGGGCTAATGCGTTGCTGCTTCGCCGCGCGGCGGGCGCGTGCAGCGTAGCGCCGCCGCATCGCGGCTCAAATCCCGTTTGCCTCTGTGCAGGCTCGCGCGATAGAGGCTTCACGACCTGCTGGTACCATTGCTCCTGCGCCGATGCGCCGTCTGGACCCCATAGGCCATGTCCGTTTCGCGTGAAATGCCGTGGTCGGCATCGTGGATGAGTTGACGGACAGGAGCAAGAGTCCGTTCCGCGCATCCAAAGCTCTTGTCTCAGGTTTGGTCATGTGGACTGAAGCGTCCTCGCCATTCGGACTTGTCGGCTTCATGTTCTTTACTTTCCTGGGTTTTGCGAGCGGCCTTGTGCCGGCAGGGCGAGTATAACTCGGAGCCGAGGGGGCTAGCGGGCTGCGACTCGCTCGCATACCTCGTGTAGAGATGAGGGTGCCGACCGCTAAGAATAGGCATCCTATGTCGTGGGCGTTAACCTCATGGCTTGGTAAGTGTTCCCTCCAGCAGAGGCTCCGTGAACTTTGCCGCGTTCCTCGCGTTAATAATCTCGGACGGCCATTAGACAGCCGGCAGCAATTGCAAGACAATCTCGCCATTCATTCAGCGTGCAAACGCGCTAAGACCCTAAAGCCAGTGGCAGGGCGCGCTGCACCTGCCGGGCCGATTGAGGCAGTAACGAACTAACACTTGAAGAAGGTTTGAGCGTTTATGAAACATAGCTTCTTGTGCGCATCGATGCTGGTCGCCTCGTCAATGGCAACTGCTGCGCAAAATGACTTGCCACCGCGCATCGTCGTGGTGATATCCGTGGATCAATTCTCCGCAGATCTGTTTTCGGAATATCGAGCGCTGTTCACCGCGGGCCTAAAGCGCTTACAGAGCGGGGCGGTTTTTCCGAGCGGCTATCAAAGCCACGCCGACACCGAGACATGTCCGGGGCACTCCACCCTCTTAACCGGATCTCATCCGGCCCGTACGGGCATCATCGCCAACGAGTGGTACGACCAAACGTTGAGCCGAGGGGACAAAAAGGTCTACTGCGCCGAGGATCCCTCGATTGCCGGTTCCTCCTCGACAAACTACACCGTCTCGGCGAAATATCTTAAGGCGCAGACCTTGGGTGATCGGATGAAGATCGTCAACTCGCAAAGTCGCGTGGTGTCCGTCGCGGGCAAGGATCGCGCGGCGATTATGATGGGTGGACACCTGATCGATGAGGCGTGGTTTTGGGGCGGCAAGGCCTACGTAACCTTGGGGGGTGTCACCAAGGCACCCCCGTCACTGATCGAGAAGGTCAACGCCGCGGTCACTGCCGGCATCGCCAAGCCAGAGTCGCCCGGGCTGCCCGCTGCGTGTCGTGTACGTTCCATGTCGGTCGCGGTTGCGGATAAGGAGGTCGGCGTTTTACGTGAGCACAAGGCCGGCGATGCCGCGGGCTTTCGAACCTCCCTGGCATTTGATCGCGCGACTACCGATATCGCGATCGGCCTGCTGCGCGAGCTTAGGCTCGGGGAGGGTGCAGCACCGGACCTGTTGGCGATCGGCTTATCCGCCACCGACTATGTGGGGCATATTTTTGGTACTGAAGGCGCTGAGATGTGTGCGCAGGTTCTGAGTGTTGATGAGAACGTCGGCCGCATTCTCGCGGCGCTCGATGCCACGCATCAGCCCTATGTCGTGGTACTGACGGCAGATCACGGAGGCCATGATCTGCCTGAGCGAAACCAGCATCGCGCCATTGCGGATGCGATGCGCGTCGATCGGGGGCTGATGCCATCGAGCGTGAGTAGTCAACTCGCAGCCACATTCAATTTGAAAGAACCCGTTCTCGTCGGGGTTGCACCTTTTGGTGACATTTATTTAGGCAGCGAGGTTCCTGCCGAGCTTCGCGTACGGGTCTTGGAAGCGGCGCGGGCGCGCTACATGGCGCATCCGCAGGTGGCCGCCGTGTTCACCGCCACCGAGCTGCATCGGATGCCACTGCCTTCTGGCCCTCCCGATGAATGGTCGCTTGCGGAGCGCTTCCGCGCGAGCTTTGATCCTGAACGATCCGGGGATTTGCTCGTCGCCTTAAAGCCTCATGTCACACCGATTGCGGATGCGAAAGTTTACGTTGCAACGCATGGCTCACCGTGGAATTACGATCGTCGCGTGCCGATCCTCTTTTATCGGCCGGGAATCAGGGCCTTTGAGCAGCCCCTCCCCATCGACACAGTCGATATCCTACCCACCCTTGCTGCGCTGATTGGCCTACCAATTCCGTCGGGGGAAATCGACGGTCACTGCATCGATCTCGACGCGGGTCCGGGTACTACTTGTATGCCGTAGCCGGCCCGAATTGGCGCAGAGCGGCATCCCGCGGCCGGCTCACGGCGAGCTTGAAAACGGCTCGCCGTTGACGAAGCCTCGGTAGTGCCGGGTAAAGTGTATGGTGTTGAGGGCGGGGGTAACGATGGCGTATATAACCGGAGGAGTTGCTCATGTCGAAAGAGAATGTGGCACTAATTAAAGGGATTTATGATGCTTTCAGCACCGGCGATGTGGCGGGCGTGCTCGGGCGGATGAGCCCGGCTATAGTCTGGAATGAGGCCGAGAACTTCCCTTACGCAGATGGAAATCCCTATGTGGGGCCGGAAGCGATCGCGAAAGGCGTTTTCGCGCGATGCATTAGCGAGTGGAATGGGTTCACCGTTGCAATCGAAGAACTTCTTGACGCCGGTGATGCGGTAATTGCTATGGGCCGCTACCTCGGCACTTATAAGGCAACGGGCAAGTCGATGCGCGCGCAGATTGTTCACGTCTGGCGGGTCCTCGACGGCAAGGCGGTTCGATTCCAGCAGTATGCAGATACCCTCCAAGTTTCACGCGTCACAGGCGCCGCATGAAGCGATGGCCGACTAAAGGCCATTTGCGATCATTAAATAATCTCATACACAGTTTTCCGCGATTGAGCCATACAGCGGCGTGATCTGCATACCGTCGCAATGATTCTTGGCCGAGAAGCTGGCCGGATTTGTGTCGATTCACCCGATCGTGCTCTTTTTCCCAAGCGGAGATCGAGGATCTCTCGATACTAAGCTCAACCAAGTTGCCGCGACGCTCTGGTTCGCTGCCAGCAAGCAGTCTGAGGGCGGCGGCCCCGCGTGAAGCCCCTCTGGCAGCGCTTTCTTAACATAGGTTATAAGAGAAGATGATAGGAATTCCGGTCGGCAGTCCGCCACCCATGGCGCGGTTGTGCGGCTGTATGCACTGCAGGCCTCGTGCATTGCCACGGGCACCTTTGAGCTATACAGTTGATTTTTATGGCGCGGATTAAAATTCCGATCACGGTACGCATCCACCCAGACCTGCTTGCCCGAGTTCGAGGGCGCGCGAAACAAGATAATCGGACCTTGACTAATTTTATCGAAACCGCCTTGCAGGAACGTGTGCGATCTAAAGCGCAGCCGCGCGCTTTCCCCCGTCGTCCTAAAAAGAAAAGCTAAAACACCATGTCTGTTGCACCCTCATCCTCCCCCCAGGCATCCGTACCCGGGGTGCTAAAAACACCGACAGGTATCTCTGGGCTCGATCAGGTGACTTGCGGGGGCCTTCCGGCAGGGCGGCCGACGCTGGTTTGTGGCGGGCCTGGGTGTGGCAAAACCATTCTAGCTGCCACCTTTCTGGTCAACGGGGCGGTGATGTTCGATGAACCGGGCGTCTTCCGCGTTAACGCGGCTCGGTTTCGAACAATACGTTTCGGACTGCGTGTTGCTTCTTGATAATCGAGTGAATAAGGAAATCACCACGCGCAGGTTGCGAGTGGTGAAATACCGCGGTTCGGCGCATGGCACCAATGAGTACCCTTTCCTCATCGATGCCAAGGGCATCACAGTGCTGCCGGTCACGCAGGCGGGACTCGCGCACCAGGCCTCGGAGGTTACGGTCTCATCAGGTGTGGCTGGGCTTGATCAAATGTTGGGAGTTGGGGGCTTTTATCGCGGCGCCAGTATCCTGGTCTCCGGCACCGCCGGCACGGGGAAGACCAGCTTGGCGGCGCACTTTGCGGAGGCAACCTGTGCACGGGGTGAGCGGTGCATTTACTTCGCTTTTGAAGAATCTCCGGCGCAAATCGTCCGCAACATGAGATCCATTGGCCTTAACTTGCAGCCGAGAATTGATGCCGGACTGCTGCGTTTTGAGGCTGCCCGGCCGAGCCTCTTTGGATTGGAGATGCACCTGGCGCGCATGTACCGAGAGATCGGTGAGTTCAAACCCGCTGCGGTGATCATCGATCCAATTTCCGCTTTGCGGGGTGAGGCCATAGATGTCCACTCCGTGCTGTTGCGTGTCATCGATCTATTAAAGAGCCGCGGCATTACCGCGTTTCTCACCAACCTGCTTAACATGCAGGGCGAGTTGTACTCGGAGGACACCGGAATGTCCTCGCTCATGGATACGTGGCTCGCGTTGGTGCAGCTAGCAAGCAATGGCGAGCGCAACCGCGGACTTTACGTCCTTAAATCCCGCGGCATGAGTCATTCAAACCAGATTCGCGAATATCAGCTTTCCGGCGCTGGCGTTAATCTGATTGATGCCTATCTTGGAAGGGCCGGCCTGCTCACCGGATCGGCTCGCATAACCCAGGAAGCCATTGATGCGGCCGAGCAACTTCGCAGGAAGCAGCAAGGGGAGCGTACGCAGCGCGAGATTGAACGCAAGCGGCAGCTTCTCGAGCGGCAAATAAGTGCGCTTCGCTCGACCTTCCAGACCGAAGAGGAGGAAGTCCGGCAGAGCCTTGAACACGAAGCGGCGCTTGAGCACCGGATCCAGGCCGAGCGCGATGCCGTGGCCTCGCAGCGCGGGACCAAGAAATGAGCGGCCCGCCCGCGCTCGCTTCTGCGCCCTTGCAGGATGTGGAGAGCAGTCCCTATGTGCTGCGACTCTATGTCGCCGGTCAGACCCGAAAGTCCGCAACCGCGCTGACCAATTTGAAGAAGATCTGCGAAAAACATTTGGCAGGGCGTTATCGAATCGAGGTCATCGATCTCTTGGTACATCCGCAGCTGGCCGCGGGCGATCAAATCCTGGCCGTACCCACGCTGGTGCGCCGGTCGCCGGCGCCCTTAAAGCGAATCATTGGCAGTCTCTCTGACGGGGAGCGCGTTTTAATAGGCCTCGATTTGCGGCCGGAGAAATGAGCCGTGGCGCGAAGCCTGCCACACGAGTCCGCGTCCGATCCTGTATATGTGCTCAGGCTGTTCGTTACAGGCACCACGCCGCGCTCGGCACGTGCCATTTCAAATATCCGCCGAATATGTGAGGAGCGTTTACGCGGCGCGTACAGCCTCGAAGTCATCGATATCTATCAATCCCCGCATGCCGCGAAAGAACATCAAATCGTCGCTGTGCCGACGCTTATCAAAGTTTTGCCGCACCCCTTACGGCGTATTATCGGGGATCTTGCGAAGCTCGAGCGCGTACTCGCCGGTCTTGATTTAGCCTCTGACGCTGCTAGTTCAACGGCGCCGTGAAATCTGCGACTGAAGATCAATCGGCGGAAGCGACGGCAGTAACCGGCGAAGCGGCGCTGCGGCGCGAGAACTCAGAACTGCGAGAGCAATTGCGCGAATCGCGTGAGACTCTCGATGCAATTCGAAATGGCGATGTGGATGCGGTGGTTGTGGCCGGCACGGACAATGTGCCGCGAGTGTACACACTGGAAACCGCCGATCGTTCCTATCGGTTATTGGTGGAGGAGATGCAAGAAGGGGCACTTACCCTCACCGCGGAAGGGGAGATTCTGTATTGCAATCCGCGCTTTGCGCGGCTCATCAGCCTACCTGCCGAGCAGGTCATCGGCGGATCCTTGAAACACTTCTTTGCGGATGATCAGTGGGCCATCATCGGCACGATGATCAAGCGCGGATTGAAGGGGGAATTTTCGCTCTTGTCCAACGGCGGACAGCAGGTGGCAGCGCATTTATCATTCAGCGCGTTGCACGGTGCGGAGGACCAACTCGGCAATCTTTACTGCTGCGTGGTGACCGATTTGACTGAGCAACGCCGCACCGGCGATGCAATGCGAGCTTCCCACGATGAGCTGATATCGCAAGTCGCTGAGCGGGAGCGTACCGAGGAACTGCTGCGCCAGAGTCAGAAGATGGAGGCCGTAGGCCAGCTTACCGGCGGGGTAGCCCATGATTTTAACAATCTATTGATGGTCATCCTGGGGGGGTTGAACATCTTAGGCCGAGAGCCTACTCCGGAACGGCGCAATCGACTTCTGGACGGGATGCGTCAGGCCGCCGAACGCGGCGCCGCGCTAACGCGCCAACTCTTGGCCTTCGCGCGCCGCAAGGATCTGCGACCGGAGCCGATCGATTTACGTCGTCATCTAAGTGGCCTGCGGGAACTGTTTGATCGTTCTTTGCGCGGTGACGTAAACGTTAAGACTCTGCTCGATGAAAATGTCTGGCCGATCTGCGTTGATGCGGGCGACTTTGAAATTGCGCTCTTGAATCTGTGCGTCAACGCCCGTGACGCGATGCCGCACGGGGGATTCATTGAGATCACCGCGCATAATCGGCCCAATCTGCAGGAGCATGGGCTCACGGGCGACTTCGTACTTCTATCGGTTTCTGATACGGGAGAAGGAATGAGCCCGGAAACCATTGCCCGTTGTATGGAGCCATTTTTCACGACTAAGGACGTAGGCAAAGGCTCTGGCCTTGGGCTTGCGCAAGTGTATGGCTTTGCTCGCGGTTCAGGTGGAACGGTATTAATTGATAGCGAAATAGGGCGGGGCACCACCGTTTCGATGCTGCTGCCGCGCTCCGAAACAGAACCATCACTCCCGGAGGGCGAATCTCAAGCAGAACCCACTGTGGTTGGGCTCATTCTGGCGCACGTGCTGCTGGTCGAAGACGATCCCTTGGTAGCCGAACTTACCACCGACATGTTGCACGAAATAGGCTACCAAGTGACACATGTCACGAGCGCCCAGGCGGGCTTAAGCGCTCTTGCGGGAAATGAAAAAATTAACTTGATTGTCTCCGATGTCATGATGCCGGGGGGAATGGATGGTGTTTCCTTCGCCAGAGAAATTCGCAATCGTTGGCCAAATGCTCCCATCGTGCTGGTCAGCGGCCATACCGAGGCTGTGCTGCCGCAGACCGCTTCTCTCGCTATTCAACTGCTGGCAAAACCTTACAGCTTAGAGGATTTGGCGAGCGCACTGCGGGCCGCCAAACGTCAATCCCTCGGTTCTTGATTATTCTGAGCTGCCCTATTCGAGTGTGGATCGCCTCGATTCGAGGTGAGGTATTTCAATCGGGCAGATTTCCTCGCCAATCGAATAGGCCCTCGCACGTCAGATCCGGCCCACAGCACTTTGCATGCATCGCGAAATTGTCGGCCGTGCTACATGTTGTAGGCTCCGGAATTGGATCCATGCCAACGCCTTGAGACTCGGTGGGTGCAACGTGTCGATTGAATTGATCGGGTGGGCCAGCTCCGCAGTGCTGCTTCTTACGCTGATGCGGCAGGTCTATACGCAATGGAAGACGCAGGCCACCGAGGGGGTTTCCAAGTGGCTGTTCATAGGGCAACTAGCGGCTTCCGTCGGCTACACGGTTTATAGTTTTCTGTTGCATAACTGGGTGTTTTTAAGTTCGAACATCGCGATCCTGTGTACCGCTCTAGTGGGGGAGGCGATGTATTTGCGCAATCGGCGCTTGAAAAAAGGCGCGGGCGGGCAAGTAAGGACCGGAGCGCGGCGTGGGAATTGATGCTGTTTGATCTTTAGTCCGCCACATCCCTGATGGCCAGACTAGGAGCGGGGACTTGTTGCGGTCGTGAGCACCGGCCGTCAAAATCTATAAATGGGTCGACTGCAGCGTTGATTCGGCCACCAGGCAAGACCAGTTTCTTCATTGGGCGGTCGGGGGACTCCTCGGGTAAGACTTGCGATGCGTGAATGGCGTACGCCGAGGCAGCATTTCGAGGGGTACAGACTCATCGCGGCATACCCATACGTCTTTTCCTACATGACTTATCGTCGTTGGGTGCTGCCCGATCTGGCACTCAAGCAATACGGTGGCAGGGACCCTCGAGAGCCGCTAATGAATAGCCAAAGCTTTCGTAATCACCCCCTTTAAACGAGCTTACGAATGGAGATACAGCAATGAGAGCTTTATGTTGGCATGGGCACGGAGATGTCCGAGTTGATAATGTCCCGGATCCCAAGATCGAGCATCCGCGCGATGCCATCATCAAAATCAGCGCGTGCGCGATTTGCGGCTCGGATCTGCATCTCTACGATGGCTACCAGCCGACAATGAAAAGCGGCGACATTCTGGGGCACGAGAACATGGGCGTGGTTGTGGAAGTGGGACCACAGGTATCCAATTTGAAGATCGGCGACCGGGTGGTCGTACCCTTCACCATCAGCTGCGGTGAATGCTGGTTTTGCAAGAAAGGACTTTTTTCGGCCTGCGAGCGCACTAATCCGAATGCAGAACTGGCCATTAAAGCGATGGGACATTCTCCCGCGGGGCTATTCGGATTTAGTCATATGCTGGGAGGCTACAGCGGCGGGCAGGCAGAGTATCTGCGGGTGCCCATGGCGGATGTAGGGCCGATAAAAGTACCAGACAGCGTCACGGATGAACAAGCGCTGTTTCTTTCAGATATTTTTCCCACAGGCTTCATGGCAGCAGAGAATGCGCAGATTGAAGATGGCGACACTGTAGCCGTCTGGGGATGCGGCCCGGTTGGACAGTTTGCGATTCGCTCCGCGCTCATGATGGGGGCAGGGCGCGTTATTGCCATCGACGAGGTACCCGAGCGCTTGGCCATGGCGCAGGCGGGCGGTGCGGAAACGTTGGACTTCTCAAAGGTCGATGTCTACGAAGAACTGATGAGCCGTACCCCCAATCGGCGCGGTCCCGACAGTTGTATCGATGCGGTCGGCTGCGAAGCAGCTGGGCACGGCGGCGCAGACGCGGTGGTGGATAAGGTGAAGGCGGCGGTTAAATTGACCACAGATCGAGTGCACGTGTTGCGTCAAGCCATCCGTGCCTGCCGCATGGGCGGTACAGTATCGATACCCGGTGTCTACGTAGGTTTGGCGGACAAAATTCCCTTGGGCGCATTGATGAACAAAGGGCTCACCATTAGAACCGGCCAGACACATGTGCAAGCGTACACAAAGCCGCTTTTAGAAATGATCGAAGCCGGAAAAATCGACCCGAGCTTCGTGATCACTCACCCAGTAAGCCTAGAAGATGCTCCAACGATGTACAAAAAGTTCCGCGACAAAGAGGATGGAGTCATCAAAGTTTTCATGCGGCCGGGCTAAGGTGATCCACTGGCAACGAACGCACCCGTCATGCGAAGGCGCTTTGACGTGCGCTTAGAAACGCCGCTCGCAGCAGCGCAGTTTTGCGTTACGGTCAATACGCATCGACTTTAATTGAGGATGGCACGGGTGCTGCCATCTCGAGTCCTCGACGGCTGCTTTGAGAGCAGCCGTCGAGGACTTCCAAACCAGTGATTTGTTCTTAAGAATCTGTCGTAATCGTTGAATGTTTTTTTTCTTTCAGCGGTTAGCGCGGCGATGAAGAGCGGGGAAAATAAACCACAGGCTTAAAAAGAAAATTCCCAAGGCAGCGCCACAGAGCGCACTGATCCACAAAAGTGACAGGATCGCATAGGCAATCAAGGCAACTTCGATTGATATGGAGACCAAAAGCGGCACCATCGCAATCATCATCAAGCGCGACGCGTAATCGGCTAGGTACCGGGATATAGTCCCTCGCTCCGCTTCTCGATGATAGGCGGCGGGTGCCATAATCAAGCCTATGGCCACGGCCACCAGGACTAGAGCCGCCAGGTGCAGCACTTGCCCGGTGCGAGGAAGCAGTTCCGAAAATCGTTGATTAAATACGGCAATGAGCTGAAAGCCGAATAGTGCCTGAATCCCCGGGAGCACCATCCGGCTTTCCTCAATAATATGATCGAC
>JANYAD010000089.1 GCA_025355165.1 Gammaproteobacteria bacterium
CTCACCGCTCTCCAGCCGCCGCAGCACGGCTTCGAATTCATCGATGTCCATTGCCTCTTCCAGGCAGTCGCGTATCGTTTGCCTGACCAAAGGATGGTTCGGCACTTCGATTTCCCCAGCCAGATTCTCAGCACAGGCGACTTGATCCGGAAACACGGAGGCGAGCAAATCCTCTGCGTTCATGCGCGCAATTTGCGGCGGTACTTTCTTGCCGCCTCGAAACCGCGGCAACGCGAGTGCAATGCCGGCGTCCCAACGCCAGCGAACTGCGAACATCGGCGCCGCACACAGTGCCTGGATCAGCACCTGCCGGACCGAATTCGACTTCAAGTAGTGAGCCGCGTCGGCCAGATCAAAGCTATGTGCTTCAGTCAGGGAAAGCACAATGTGATCTTCGGTAGCCGCGGCTTGCAGCTCGAAATTAAAGGTGCGGCAGAAACGCTTGCGCAAGGCCAAACCCCAGGCGCGGTTCACGCGGCTGCCGAATGGCGAATGAATGATGAGCTGCATGCCGCCCGATTCATCGAAAAACCGCTCGAAGACCACGGTGTCCAAAGTAGGCAGGCAACCGAGAGCGGCTCTACCCGCGCTCAAGTATTGGGCTAGTTGAACCGCGCCAGCCTCATCGAGACCTACAGTCTGCGTCAACCAACGCAATGCAGCCGCCGGTTCGCCGGCATACTGCTCAAACTCTTTGCGCAGCCTCGAAACCGCCGCTGACAGCTCCATGGTACGCCCCGGTGCTTCGCCCAGCCAAAATGGGATCGACGGGGACTGACCGTGAGCATCCTCGACGCGCACTGTGCCTCGCTCGACTCGCAGGATTTTGTAGGAAGTGTTTCCAAGTTGGAAAACATCTCCTTGTAAGCTTTCGACCGCGAAGTCTTCATTGACCGAACCGACCACGATCGATTCGGGCTCGAGCATCACCCGATAGTCCGCATTGTCGGGTATGGCGCCGCCGGAAGTAATCCCCGTCAAGCGTGCGCCCTTGCGCGGCCGCAGCATCTTATTGACGGTGTCGTGGTGCAGCAGCGCACCGCGGCGTCCGCGACGGGTGCTGAAGCCCTCCGCTAGCATGGTCACGCATTCGTCGAATTCCTCGCGCTTCAAATGACGATAGGGATAGGCGCCGCGCATCAACGAATACAATTCCTCTTCGGACCATTCGCGCGCCGATACCTCGGCTGTGATCTGCTGCGCCAGTACGTCGAGTGAATTTTCCGGAACCTTCAACTGGTCCAGCTCACCGCGGCGCACTGCTTCCAGCAGCGCCGCGCACTCGACCAATTCGTCACGCGACAGCGGGAACAACCTTCCTTTGGAAGTTCCGCCGACGGAATGTCCCGCTCGGCCGACTCGCTGCAAGAACGAATTGATCGATCGGGTTGAACCTATCTGGCATACCAGATCAACGTTGCCGATGTCGATGCCCAATTCCAAGGAAGCCGTAGCCACCAGCACTTTCAACTCGCCGCACTTTAGGCGCTGTTCCGCATGTAAGCGACGTTCTTTGGACAGGCTGCCGTGATGAGCGGCGACGTTCTCCTCGCCTAGCCGCTCGGACAAATGCCTCGCCAATCGCTCGACCATCCTGCGCGTGTTGACGAATACCAAGGTCGTGCGGTGTTCCACAATCAGCGCCGCTAAGCGATCGTAAACCTGGGTCCAGACCTCGCCCGACATCACCGCTTCAAGCGGCGCAGGCGGCACCTCCAGCCTTAAATCGCGTCGGCGGATATGTCCGCTATCGACAATGCTGCACGGCGTCTCATGGACGCCGGTCAAAAACCTCGCAACTTCCTCGATGGGCCTTTGGGTTGCCGATAACCCCACGCGTATCAAGCCGGTGCCGCTCAACGCCTGCAGCCGCTCAAGAGACAGGGCCAAATGTGCGCCGCGTTTATTGCCCGCGATCGCATGGATCTCATCCACAATAACCGTGCGGCATGTTGAGAGCATGCCGCGGCCGGATTGCGATCCCAGCAAGATGTATAGCGACTCTGGTGTGGTGACGAGAATGTGCGGTGCCCGGCGTCGCATACCGGCACGCTCCGATTGCGTCGTATCGCCGCTGCGCACCACCGCGCGAATCTCTACATCGGGCAGCCGCAAGGCCGCGAGTTCCTCGCGAATTCCTTTCAGGGGCGCCTCAAGATTGCGCTGAATGTCGTTCGATAGAGCCTTGAGGGGGGAAATGTATAAGACGCGGGTTTCATCGCGCAGCGGCGCTTGTAAGCCTTCCTTGACGAGTTGATCGATGGCGGCCAGGAAAGCAGCAAAGGTTTTCCCCGAGCCCGTGGGAGCCGCTACCAGGACGTGGCGGCCCGCTTTGAGCGCCGGCCACGCGGACAGCTGCGCTTCGGTCGGAGCATCGAAAGTCCGCGAAAACCACGCGGCGACCGCTGGATGAAATGAGTTGAGTGCGCTCATATGTGCTCGAAGGGGATGACGCAGTCTATCAAGGGTGTGCGGCCGGCGAATACACCTTTAGGCAAGAATCGTTAAGGGCTCCTGGAGCAGTTGGACCGCCCGGAGAGCGCGCAATCCTGCACTCGGGTCAAATCGCCCAGAACGTGCGTCAAAAAAAGTCCCGCGAGCACCAGGAGCAAGACCAGTATCAACCCTATCAATGCGGCACGGCGGGTCACCGGCGCGGGGTCGGAATCCGGATCGGAGGGCTGCCACTTATCCGGGTTCCTCATGACTGTGTCTTTTACACAACGATGCCAATGTGAGCTTCGTGGCGCCTAAATCAAGCACGTGGGGCAGTTTGTCAACACTATCGCGGCTAGCGTGGTGCTTGCGCCACGCTTTCCATAGCCTCAAGATACGCAAACGGCCGGCGCGCGTCCACAAATATGGATGTCACGAAGAACTTCAGACCCCAGGGTCGCATTGTGCTGGGCGGCGTGGGGGGCGCAATTGGATCGCGCGAATTTCGCAAAACTACTAGGTGCATGACTGTATGACAAATCAAACTGTGTCCTCACGAGGCATGACGCTCCTCCTCGCCATCTCTGCTGCCCTTTCGGGCGCGCACGCGTTGGCGGCGGATGCGGCAATCGGACCGGCCTTGGAAGAGATTATCGTGACCGCGGAGAAGCGCTCTGAGAACTTACAGGACGTGCCAATTTCCGTCGTCGCGCTGAACGCCCAGCAGATTCAAGATGCGCACGTCACGGACATACGAAGTTTAGCCATATTAACTCCCGGACTGACGGTTACCTCCGAGGGCAATGAATCCATCACCACCGCCCGTATTCGCGGCATCGGCACGGTCGGCGACAATCCGGGATTGGAATCCTCCGTTGGTGTGAACATCGACGGCGTCTATCGGCCGCGCAATGGCGTAGCTTTCGGGGATCTCGGCGAGATCGAACAGATCGAGGTTCTGTACGGCCCGCAAGGCGAGCTGTTCGGTAAGAACAACGATGCCGGTGTCATCAACATCACCACCAAGAGACCGTCCGGCACTTTTGGTGCGACGGCAGAAATCACGGGCGGCAACTTCAATGATAGAGAGGTCCGTACCTCCGTGACGGGCCCCTTAAGCGACATTATCGCGGGCCGCCTCTATGTCGGCTACGTTCAAAATAGCGGCTTCCTGCGGGTGGTTGACGGTGTGGGTCCCAGTACGCAGAACAACACCAACAACCGCAAGGAGTACAACGCCCGCGGCCAGTTGCTCATGACACCCACCGACAACGTGGACTTCTTACTGATTGCCGACTATGCCAAACGCAATGAATCCTGCTGCAGTGCCGTTGTGCAGTACCCCGGTCCATTTCAAGGACTGGTAAACGTGTTTGCGTCCAATCCCCTGCTGGGCGGCAAGACCAGCGCGCTCGGCAATTCAGCCCTGATCGGCCAGCCCGGCGTTACACGGCTGCCCAACAGCTATGTGGCGTATGCCAACCAAGTCAATGCGCAGAGTGTGCGCGACATGGGCATATCCGGAGAACTAAACTGGAATTTGGGCTTCGGCAAACTCACCTCGATTACCGCTTGGCGCGATAACAGGGTCGCAGGCGGCAGCGATGTCGACTACACCGGCATCGATCTTTTTTCGTTTCCCGACAATGGCAATGCCAATTCGAACGATTTCAAGCAATTCAGCGAAGAGTTGCGCATAGCTGGAAAGCAGGGCTCTGTGAACTGGTTGGTAGGCGGTTTCTTCAGCAATGAAATTCTGACCAGCCGGACGCTTGGCGCGATGGGCAATCAATTTGAAACCTACATCAGCGCCGTGGCGTCTGCGGCGATCGGGCAGCCCTTCAACCCGTTGTTGGTTTCACAGCTCACCGGCAATGCACCGGGCGCTACGTTTGCCGGCACCGGCTATGATGACATCTACCAGCAGACGGCCCGAAGCTTTGCGCTGTTCACCAATGAAACTTGGAACATCACCCAGGGATTGGACCTCACGGTCGGCTTAAGAGGCACTGAAGAAAAGAAAACAGCCACCGCAAGCTACAACAGCATCGGTGGCGGAGCAGGATGCGGCGCGCTGCTACCCCCTCACTCCCCGGGGCTCTACGCCAATCCCCCACTCGGCCTCAACGGCACCCCGGCACAGGCCTTTCTCCTCGGCTACGGTTGCTTCACTGGGCTCGATCCTTTATTCAACGGGCAAGGGTTCGACCAGTCAAATACCGAAAACAACCTGTCGGGCACCGTCAAACTCGCCTATCACTTCAACGAACAGGCCATGGTGTATGCCTCCGCCGCCAACGGCTACAAGGCGGGCGGCTACAATTTGGCTCGCACCACATTTCCCAGATCGGCGACGAATCCTCTGGGCATAGCTCCGGATCTTGACACCCACTTCCCGCGTGAAACGGTGCAATCCGGCGAAGTGGGAATAAAGACAACGCTGTTCAACAATACTCTGCGCCTCAATGGCGCGGTCTTCTATCAAAAATACAAAGACTTCCAGCTCAACACGTTTACGGGTGTGCAGTTTGTGGTTACCTCACTCGACAAAGTGGTGTCCAAAGGCGTGGATGTAGATTTCGCATGGGCGACCCCGATAAAAGGCCTGACGCTCGCGGGCGGAGTGACTCAGGATTTGACCAATATCGATGCTTTCGGCAATGCGCTGGTGGACTTTTGCGGAGGTCCGGGTAACACGCAGTGCGCGCATCGGGATAATAATCGCCTGTCGTTCGCGCCGCTTTGGTCCGGAGCGTTGTCCGCTGCGTATCTGTTACCCATATCGAGCACGCTGGGCATTCGCAGCAGTGTCGAGGAGAAATATAACTCTTCGTACAACACAGGCTCGGATTTGGATCAGCGAAAAATACAGAGCGGCTTTGGCTTGCTCAACGCGCGCATCGGGCTGGGCGCGCTCGATGAATCGTGGGCAATCGAGGCATGGGGTGCGAACCTTGCGGATCGGTATTATTACGCCGTTGCGTTCGACTCCCCGTTCCAATACAACACGATCACCTCCTACTTGGGCGCACCGAGGACTTTTGGTTTAACGGCCAGAGTAAAATTCAAATAAATTCGAGTTTAGTTTCGCATTTGAGCGATAACGGCGGGCCAAGTGCCCGCCGTTTTTCTAGAAGCTGCCACCGCCGCCCAGCGGCTTGATATATAAGCGTGCGGTGCCGATGTGCGGCACACTAGCCTAAGTGCTCGGGAGCCTTTTTCTTGGGGAGAATTCAATAGTGCCTGTTAGCCCATCACTCGAGGGTGGCGCACCCATCTACCCGACCACCGCAATGCGGGCGAAAGCCGCTAGCGGGGCAAAGTTTGCGCTGTTCCTCCTGTTCGCCATCAACCTGCTCAATTTTTTCGATCGTCAGCTGCTCGGAGCGCTCGGCGAACCGGTCCGACATGAATTTCACTTGAGCGACACCCAGCTAGGATGGTTGGGCAGCATTTTTACGGTCATATACGCCTTGGTGGGTCTGCCGCTCGGTGCACTGAGCGATCGGTGGTACCGCAATCGGCTCATGGCCATCGGCACGGCATTTTGGAGCGTGCTCACGGCGGCGACGGGATTCGCGCAAAATTATGCGCAGATTTTCATTGCCCGCCTCGGGGTCGGGGTGGGCGAAGCGACTTGTGCTCCGGCCGGACAGTCTCTGATCGGCGATTTATTCCCGCCCCACCAGCGTGCCAGGGCCATGGGCGTCTTCATGCTCGGACTGCCCGCCGGCATTTTCCTGGCTTATCTCAGTGCCGGCGCAATCGCGACTCGATATGGCTGGCGCGCGGCCTTCTGGTTTGCCTGCGTTCCGGGAATAATTTTAGCGCTGCTGGCGCTGAAAATTCCCGAGCCGGTTCGGGGCGCGCTGGATTCAGGGCGGATTGTCACCACGGCAGATAGTGCCGTGAAGTCCCCTTTCGCCGCCGTTCTTGGATTGCCGACGATGTGGTGGATCATCCTGTCGGGCATTTTTCACAACTTCAATATGTATGCAATCAACTCATTCAACACGCCTTTCTTGCAACGCTTTCATGAAATGAGCCTGCTCAATGCCAGCTACGTGTCCTCTATTTCAGTAGGCGCGGTCGGCGCTATTGGCCTGCTCGTAGGCGGATGGCTGGCTGACAAGATGAGCGCCAAACAACGCAACGGTCGATTGGTGCTCTCCTCGATTGCCATGGCGATTGCGGCACCCTGCATTTTCCTGGCGATCAATCAGCCCAAGGGGGCTATCACCCCTTACATCATCTTCATGACCATCGGCACCATGACGATGTTCGTGTACTACGCCACCGTATACTCCGCCATTCAGGACGTCATCGAACCCAGGCTGCGCGGCACTGCCGTCGCCTTGTATTTTTGCTTCATGTACATTCTCGGGGCGAGCATGGGACCCGTGGGGACCGGCTTCTTGAGTGATCACTTCGCACGAAAAGCGATGACCGATGCGGGCGCCGCGGGCATGACCGAGCCTTTCAAGGCCATCGGATTGCATCACGCTATGTACGTCATTCCGATACTGGCGCTGGCAGCGGCTGCGGTGTTGTTTGCGGCCTCTCGGACCATGGAAAAGGATGTGCGCAAGCAAGAGATTGCTTCGCAATCTGCGTAAACCTCGCTTACGCGCTTGGGAGCAACGTATCGCTGAATTTCGCGAGGTGGAAGTCCGCATCCCCAAAGCATAAGTCGATCATCGTCAGGCGCTTAAAATAATGACTGACGATGTGTTCATCCACCACTCCCATGCCGCCATGCATTTGCACAGCGGTCTGGCCCACCAACCGCCCCGCCTGTCCGATGTACGCCTTGGCCGCCGAAACTGCCCGACGCCGTTCCAGTCCGTCCTGCGAGTCCGCATGAACAGCTGCGATAATGGCCATCGAGCGCGACTGTTCAGCAGCGATCAGCATGTCCGCCATTTTGTGCTTCAGCGCCTGGAATGTGCCGATGGCCACGCCGAATTGCTTACGGGTCTTTAAGTAATTCAAAGTCGTGTCGTTCAGCGCGTTGATGATGCCCACGGCTTCGGCGTTTAGCGCTGCGATCCCCCGATCGACGGCGCGCTCGATAACCTCCAGCGCATGCAGAGCCGCACCGACCAATGCATCGACGCCGACACTCACATTCTCCAGCAATAAGTCGGCGGCCCTCGCACCGGACTGCGTCGGATAAGCGGCCACCGTGAGCCCTGGCGCATCGCGGGCCACGAGGAACAGCGAAATGCCGTCGCGATCGCCCGTATTGCCGCCGCTGCGCGCTGATACCAGAAAATAATCCGCGGAACCGCCATCGAGGACCACGGTCTTGCGGCCCGACAGCTGCCAACCCGTGCTCGCTTGCCGTGCGGTGCAACTGACATAGGATAGATCATATCGACCCGCCGCCTCGTAGGCGGCGAGCGAGATCTTCAGCCGGCCCGCGGCGATGTCGGGTAGCAGCTTTTGCTTCACTGAGTCCACCGCCGCATCTCGGATCAGTGCACCGCATATCACCACGGTGCTTAAGTATGGTTCGAGCAGCAGTCCCTGGCCGAACTGCTCCATCACCAACATAATATCGACGGCGTTCCCGCCCAAGCCGCCCAGCTCTTCCGGAAAGGGCAGCGCCAAGAGGCCCAGTTCTGCGTACTGCTTCCAGGCTTCGGCGGAGTAGCCGAGCGAGGATGAAGCGAAAGCCCGTCGCTTATCGAAATTGTAGTCGCGAGAGACAAAACGCTGCAACGTGTCCTGAAGCGCCAATTGCTCTTCGGTGTAGTTGAATTCCATTCTTAGAGGCCTAGGATCATCTGCGAAATGATGTTTTTCTGAATCTCGGTGGAACCGGCGTATATCGTCGTCTTACGCTGGTTGAAATATTGTCCCGTGATGGGCGGCGCATAGGCATGGTAGTGTGCGCCGAGAAGTGGATCGGCTTTCCAGTCCAGATCAAGCGCCTCTCGCACGTAAGGCAGCGCATCGTGTCCAAGCGCGTGCATTTTCAGCTCCGCGAGCTGCTGAATGATCTCCGAGCCTTTGATTTTCAGCACCGAAACCTCAGGTCCCAAGCCTCGCTGCTGGTTCGCGGTCGTCGACAGAACGCGCAGGTTCGTGATCTCCAAGGCCATCAGTTCCATTTCAAGCTGCGCGATCCGGTCGCGAAACCGAGAATCCTCGATCAGGGGTCGGCCGTTGCTGAGCTGTTCGGCTGCGATCTGTTTGAGTTTCTTCAGCGCGCGCTTGCAGACGCCAATGCCCGCATTGCCGCTGCGCTCGTGGGTGAGAAGGAACTTCGCGTAAGTCCAGCCTTTGTTTTCCTCGCCTATCAAATTTTCCACCGGCACTTGCACATTATCGAAGAAGATGTCGTTAATTTCATGTTCGCCGTCCAGCATGATGATGGGGCGCACCGTGATGCCGGGAGATTTCATGTCGATCAACAGAAACGAGATGCCTTGCTGCGCCCGCCCCTCTGTACTGGTGCGCACCAAACAAAAGATCCAGTCGGCATGTTGGCCAAGGGTGTTCCAGGTCTTCTGGCCATCGACGACGTAGTGATCCCCCTGGCGCACGGCACTAGTGCGCAGCGAGGCCAGGTCGGAACCAGAGCCCGGCTCGGAATAACCTTGGCACCACCAGTCCTCCCCCGAAAGAATGCGCGGCAGGAAGTACTCTTGCTGAGCCGCATTGCCGAACGTTTGCATTACCGGCGCCAGCATTTTTAACGAGAATGGATTCTGCGGCGGAGCGCAGGCATCCGCGCGTTCCTCTTCAAAGATGTGCTGCTGCACGATGTTCCAGCCGGTGCCGCCAAAAGCCTGCGGCCAGTTGACCGCGCCCCAGCCTTTGCGAAACAGGATTTTCTGCCAGCGCACCATGTCATCTTTGGCTATGCGCCTGCCCAGCTGCAATTTGCTGCGGATATCGGCGGGCAGTTCGGCGTCGAAAAATTCGCGCACTTCGGCGCGGAATTTCTCTTCTTCGGGGCTGTATTTCAGATCCATCCAATTCTCCTCCGACGCCGCATCAAGCCACGGTAACCACGATCTTACCGAGCGCCGCGCGCGAGCCGAGCCTAGCGATCGCTTCGCCGCCGCGCGCCAGCGCAAAGCGCTCGGTTACCGCAGGCTTGATCGTACCACTGAGATAAAGCGCCATGAGTGCGCCGACATTGGCCGCGTGCAGCGTCGGGAAGCGATGGGTGAATTCCCCCCAAAAAACGCCGACGACCGATGCACCCTTGAGCAGCGGCAAGTTCAGCGGCAGCTTGGGAATGCCGGCCGGAAATCCGATGACCAGGTGCCGGCCCTGCCAGGCAATTGCGCGCAGCGCGGCTTCGCTGTAGTCGCCGCCGATGGGATCGTAGATGACGTCCGCGCCGCGCGCGCCGCAAGCCGCCTTGAAGCTATCCGTCACGCCCTTCGCGGCGTTCTTATCCAAGGCCCCTGTGGGGTACTGCACGCCGGCATCGGCACCGTGCTCGCGCGCCAAGGTGAGTTTGTCGGCGCTCGAGGCCGCGGCGATGACGCGCGCGCCCATGGCCTTGCCGAGTTCGACGGCAGCGAGACCGACGCCGCCGCCTGCACCGAGTACCAGCAACGTTTCGCCCTCGCGCAGCTGCGCGCGGTCCTTCAGGGCGTGTTGCGAGGTGCCGTAGGTCATGAGCAGTGCAGCTGCCTCCTCGAAGGGCATGGCGTCGGGAATTTTCCAGCAATGGCCTGCCTGCGCCACGGCCTTCTCGGCCATCGCGCCGCGCACCGGGCTGACCAGCACGCGATCGCCGCAGCGCAGCGTCGTCACCCCCTCGCCCAGCTCATCGATCACGCCCGCCAGCTCCCCGCCGGGAGCAAAGGGCCGCGAGGGCTTGATTTGGTACAGGTCCTGGATGATCAGAAGGTCCGGGAAATTAACGCCCACGGCGCGAACGCTGATGCGCACTTCGCCGCGACCGGGATGCGGATCCGCTACCTCCTCGAGCACCAAGGTCTCGGGGCCGCCGGCCCGGTGGCTCATCAAGGCTTTCATTTTTGTACCGTCGCGATGCAAGCCGTTGCGGCGTTCTCGCGTTCTTGAAGTTCTCGCCACATGATCTTGCCGGAGCCCGACTTGGGAAGCGCATCGACAAACTCGATGCGGCGAGGCACTTTATAGGCCGCCATTTGCTCCCGGCACCACTCCATGATGGCCTGAGCCTCGATCTTGCCGCGGAACTCGGCGCGCGGCACGATGAAGGCCTTGACCGTCTCACCACGATGCGCATCCTTCGTACCGATTACACATGCTTCCTGTACCGCGGGGTGGCGGTACATAAGCGACTCGATCTCCGTCGGCCATACCTTGTAGCCGGCTGCATTGATCATGCGCTTCAAGCGATCGACGATGAAGAAGTAGCCCTCTTCGTCCATTCTGCCGAGGTCGCCGCTGCGGAAAAACCGCTTGCCATCGATTTCGATGAACGCCTGCGCCGTGTCTTCAGGCCTATTCCAATATCCTAAGAATACTTGGGGTCCATGCATGACGATCTCGCCCACCTCGCCTGGCGGCACTTCGCGCAACGTAGTCGGGTCGATGATGCGGGAGTCCACATCGAATATGGGAATGCCCAGGCACTGCTGTTTGGCATGCTCGGGAGGATTGATGTGGGTGGCGGCGATGGTCTCGGTCAAGCCATAGCCCTCGACATAAGTGATGCCCACGTTCGCCAGCCGCTGCGCCACCGCAGCGGGCATTGCAGCCCCGCCCCCGCTCAAGCGGCGGATCGAGGACAAGTCGTACTTTTCGATGTTGGGGTTGAGAAAAAAATCCTGAATCATCGTGGGTATGGCCGTCCAGCTCGCTACTTGATACCGCTCGACGCACTGCGCGGCGACTTCACGATCCCAGCGCGGCAAAAGAACCATGGTGTTGCCGATGAAAAGAGGCCCGTTCATTCCGCCTTGCATGCCGGTGACATGGAACATCGGGGCCACCGCCAGCAAGGTCATTTCGGGTTGCAAGGCAAACCACTGCATGCTGGCCACCGTGGTATGCATCACCGTGCGGTGCGTATGCATGCAGCCTTTAGGCTGTCCGGTCGTGCCCGAGGTATACGGCATCACGCAAAGATCATCGGGTCCCGCAGTCAAGGGACCCGGCTGCAAATTGGCGGCAAGCACGTCCTTCCACAGCGACAAGCCCTGCGCAGTGTGCTCGATGCGCGGCGCGCTGATGAAATCTGGGACCGCCAATGTGGTCGCTTCCCGAATATAATCCGAATACGCAGCAATGATCACGTGAGAGAGGTCTTTGCTTTTGAGCAAGGGTTCAACTCGGGGGTAAAGCTCTTGCGAAACCAGCAGGGTGCTCGCGCCCGCATCCTGGGCAAAGCGCAAGATCTCCTGAGTCAGATTCATGGGGTTGAGCGGCACCACGATCGCGTTGGCCCGCAAAATACCGTAGTAGCCGATCATGAATTGGGGGCTGTTCTGCATCAACAGCAGCACCCGACCGCCCTTGCGCACCTCGCAGCGCTGTTCGAGATAGCCGGCCACGCGCGTCGCTTCGTCGTGAAATTCGGCGAAACTCACCTGCGTGTCGTAGTACACGAGAAAAGGCTTGGTGGGATAGCGTCGCGCCGAGACTTCCGCGTTGTAGAACAAATTGGTGGCGGGCGCGATCAGACTATGCGTTGCGTGGCTTGGCCAAACTTTGAAATGCGCATTGGACATTGGTTTTATGCTTTCGGACGGTAGCGGGACAGCTCCAGCTTGGCGACTTGTTCGCGATGTACCTCATCCGGACCGTCCGCCAAGCGCAACGTGCGGGCCCCCACCCACAACGCCGCCAGGGGGAAATCATCACTCACGCCGCCGCCGCCGTGCATCTGTATGGCCCAATCAAGCACTTTCAACGTCATGTTCGGGGCCGCGACTTTGATCATCGCAATTTCCGCCTTGGCCGCGCGGTTGCCGACGGTATCCATCATATAGGCGGCATTCAGCACCAGCCAGCGAGTCTGATCAATCATGATGCGCGCCTCCGCAATGCGCTCAAGCGTTACGCCCTGCTCGGAGAGCCGTTTGCCGAAGGCAACTCGCGTCTGCGCCCGCTTGCACATTAATTCGAGCGCGCGCTCCGCAACGCCGATGGTGCGCATGCAGTGGTGAATTCGGCCCGGCCCGAGACGCCCTTGTGCAATTTCAAAGCCGCGTCCCTCGCCGAGCAGCAAGTTCTCCGCCGGCACCCGAACGTTCTCAAAGTCGACCTCAGCGTGCCCATGCGGGGCATGATCGTAGCCGAATACCGTGAGTGTGCGCAGCACCTTGACCCCCGGCGTCTTCATCGGCACCAGAATCATCGACTGCTGGCTGTGGCGCCCAGCCTCGGGGTTGGTCTTGCCCATGAAAATCAGAATCTCGCAACGCGGATCGCCCGCTCCGGAAGTCCACCATTTGCGCCCGTTAATCACGTAGCTGTCGCCGTCGCGCACGACGGAAGCTTGTATGTTGGTCGCATCGCTCGAGGCGACACTGGGCTCGGTCATGGCAAACGCGGACCGAATCTTGCCTTCGAGCAGCGGCTCAAGCCAGCGCTGCTGTTGCGGCTTGGTGGCGTAACGCGCCAACACTTCCATATTGCCGGTATCGGGCGCGGAACAATTGAACGCCTCCGGGGCGAGGTGCGAGCGGCCCATGATTTCGCACAATGGTGCATATTCAAGGTTGGTCAAGCCTGCGCCGTGCTCGGAGTGCGGCAGGAATAAATTCCACAGATTCTGCGCCTTGGCTTTTGCTTTGATTTCCTCGACGATCTTGGTAACTTGCCACGGATTACCTGCGCGCCGATTTTCCTCCAGCTCCCGGTGAAAAACCGGCTCGGCCGGATAAACATATTCGTCCATAAATGCCGTGACGCGCTCTTGCAAGTCGCGGACTTTGTCACTATGAGAGAAATCCATGGAAGTCCTTTCTAAAAATCAAACATCGAATGATTGCTGAACGAGTTTCCAGCCCAGCTCGGCCAAAGGGCGAGCGCGGCGGCCCGCTTGCAGCGCTGTTGCGTTCGAGGCATTACCCTGCAGCGCGCGCGCCAGCACACCTTGCAGAATACCGGCCAGTCGAAACATGCAGAATGCCGAGTAATAGGCCCAGTCTCTTGGCTGCACCGGCGCGATGCCACGCAACCTGCAATATTCGGCGACGCATTCAGCCTCCGTTGGGATCATGTGTGTTTTGGGATCGATTCCTCCCAGGCCGCGAAATTCCAACGCTGGCAGATGATAACGCATGCAGTAATAGGCCAGATCAACCAGAGGGTGGCCGAGCGTGGAGAGCTCCCAATCGAGCACCGCCAAGATTCGCGGCTCGCTGGGGTGAAAAATTGTGTTATCGAGCCGAAAGTCCCCATGCACGATGGCGGTTTGTTCATCGGCAGGGATGTGCCGCGGCAGCCACTCGATCAAACGTTCCACCGCATCTATTTTTTCGGTTTCCGATGCGCGGTATTGCTGAGTCCAACGAGCGACCTGCCGCTCGACATAGTGACCTGGCTTGCCGTAGTCGCCTAAGCCCGACGCAGTATAGTCAACGGAATGCAACGCCGCCAAGACCCGCACCATCTCGCGATAAATGCCGCGCCGTTCTGCAGGCCCGACTTCGGGCAGCAATGCATCCCAAAAGATGCGGCCCTCGACGTAGTCCATCACGTAGAACGCGCTGCCGATAACAGTGGGGTCCTCGCACAGAGCATGCACGTGCGCTACCGGCACCGAGGTTTTTTCAAGCGCGGCGAGCACCCGAAATTCGCGCTCCACCGCATGCGCCGACGGCAACAGTTTCCCCGGCGGCTTGCGCCGCAATACATAGGGTCCGGCTCGCGATTGAACCAGAAAGGTTGGGTTGGACTGACCTCCTGCAAACTGCTGCACCTCGACGGGGCCGGCGAAGCCGTCAATATGCGTTTGCATCCAAGCGCTCAGCTGCGCGGTGTCGAAGGCATGCTGCGCGGGCACCTGCCGTAAACCCGCAGCTGGAAGATTTAAGGTCATGTACCCGAGGCGCCGCCATCCACGGCGATGTACTGCCCCGTGACATGCCGCGAGGCATCCGAGGCAAGATACACTGCGGCACCCTGCAGATCCGTGTCGCCGCCGATACGTCCGAGCGGTGTGCGCGCGATGACATCGGCCATCATGGTATCCAATAAGACGCCGGCCATTTTTGAAGGGAAAAAACCGGGACAGATGGCATTGACTCGAATGTTGTACTGACCCCACTCCGCTGCGAGTGCGCGCGTCAGGTGCAGCGCGGCCGCTTTGGAAGAATAGTAGGCGACGGCTTTCATTTGCATCCCCGCGCGCAGCGCCGCGGTCGATGCGATAACGATGATGTTGCCGGAGCGCTGCGGAATGAAGCAGCGCTTGGCAACCGCTTGGCTCAAGGCGAATACACTGGATGCATTCAGCGTCATGACCTTATTCCACGCCTCCAGCGGATGATCCTCGGCCTTCGCACCCCAGCTGGCGCCGGCATTGTTGACCAGGATATGGATTGGGCCGAATTGCTGGACCACCGCATCGACCAGCGCCGGTATTTGGTCCTGCTTCGACAGATCATTGGTCACGATGAACGCGTCGATGCCGTGCGTTTTAAGGTCGGCCTTGGCTTCCTCGAGTTCCGCCGGCTTGCGGGCGCAGATGGCAATCTTCGCACCCATCTCGCCCAACCCTTTGGCGATCTGCAAACCTAAGCCGCGCGAGCCGCCGGTGACCAGCGCCACCTTTCCCCCCAATTCGAACAAATCTCGCAGTCCCATGCTCAAGCGACCTCGAACAATCCGGCAGCCCCTTGACCACCGCCGATGCACATCGTGACCACCACCAGCTTGGCACCGCGGCGCTTGCCTTCGATTAAAGCGTGGCCCGTGAGCCGCGCACCGCTCACCCCGTAGGGATGGCCCACCGCGATCGCACCGCCGTTGACGTTCAATCGATCATCAGGAATGCCGAGCTTGTCGCGGCAATAGATTACCTGACAGGCAAAGGCTTCATTGAGCTCCCAAAGATCGATGTCGCCGACCTTGAGGCCGGCGCGCTTGAGCAGGCGCGGGACCGCATAGATCGGACCGATGCCCATTTCGTCGGGCTCGCAACCGGCCACGGCAAAGCCGCGAAAAATGCCGAGTGGCTGCAGGCCGCGTTTCTCCGCGAGCTTGGCATCCATCACCACGCAGGCACTGCTGCCGTCCGAGAACTGACTGGCGTTGCCGGCAGTAATCACGCCGCCCGGCATCGCTGAGCGGATTTTCGAAACGCCTTCGAGCGTGGTGTCGGGGCGAATGCCCTCATCGCTGGAAATAGTGACTTCCCGAGTCGAGATGGCGCCGGTATTTTTGTCGATCACGCCCATGGTCGTAGTCATCGGAGCGATCTCATCTTTGAACTTGCCAGCTGCCTGGCCTGCCGCCGCCCGCTGCTGGCTGCGAACACCGTACTCGTCCTGAGCCTGCTTTGAGATGTTATAGCGCTTGGCTACCGTCTCCGCGGTCTGCAGCATGCTCCAAAACAAGGTCGGCTTGTGCTCATCGATCCACGGATCGCGGCGCATGTGCGTGTTCACTTCGTTTTGCACGCAAGAAATGCTCTCGAGCCCACCGGCGACAATTACTTCCGCGCCTTCAGTCATGACCCGCTGCGCTGCCAGCGCAATCGACTGCAAGCCCGAGCTGCAAAAGCGATTGATGCTCAATCCCGCCGTGGTGACCGGCAGACCAGCCCGCAGCGCGACTTGTCGCGCGATGTTGCCGCCGGTAGTTCCTTCCCCGAAAGTCGATCCCATGATCACATCTTCGACTTCGGCCGGATCGATCCCAGCGCGAGCCACAGCATGCGCAACGGAATGCGCGCCCAGCGTGGCACCATAGGTCATGTTGAAAGCGCCTTTCCAGCTCTTGGCGAGCCCGGTGCGCGCAGTGGATACGATCACGGCTTCTGTCACTTTTCTGATCCTTTGTATTCGCTTAACTGTTTGCCCTCCTGCGCAAGGCGCGCAAGCAGCGGCGCCGGCGTCCAGAATGACTTGTCGGCCTGCGGTTGCGCCGCAATTTGGCGCAACGAGCGGGCAACTTCGCTCAATCCCACCTGATCGGCGTAGAACATCGGGCCTCCGCGCCAGACGGGAAAACCGTAGCCATTAAGATAAACCACATCGATGTCGGAGCTGCGCTGGGCGATTCCATCCTCCACTATTCGCGCGCCTTCGTTGATCAGCGCATAAATGCAACGCTCGACGATCTCAACATTGGAGATCTTGCGCGCCGTGATGCCTTTTTGCTTGCGATATTTCTCGATGATGAGGGTAACCGCCGGATCGGGAATGGCGGTGCGCGACCCGGCTTCATAACGGTAGAAACCGGCGCCAGTTTTCTGCCCCAAGCGCCCGGCCTGGCACAAATCGTCCGCGACGTTCGACCAGTCTTTGTCGGGAGACTCCTCAGCGCGGCGTTTGCGAGCCGCCGAACCGATATCCAAGCCGGCCAAATCGCCCATGCGAAACGGCCCCATCGCCATGCCAAAGTCTTCAAGCGCCTTGTCTACTTGTTCAGGTAACGCACCCGCCATGATCAGATCGTGGGCAGCTGCGCCATATCGGGCCACCATGCGGTTGCCGATGAAGCCCTCGCACACCCCCGAGATCACGGCGACCTTACCCGTTTTCTTTGCCAGCTGCATTGCGGTTGCGAGCACATCGTTTGCCGTCTTCGCGCCGCGCACGATCTCGAGCAGGCGCATCACATTCGCGGGACTGAAAAAATGCAAGCCGATAACGCTTTCCGGACGTTTGGTGAAGTTCGCGATCTCGTCCAGATTCAGAGCGGATGTATTCGAGGCGAGAATCGCGCCTTGCCGCACCACTTGGTCCAGCTTTTGAAAAACCTGCCTCTTAACTTCCATGCTCTCGAATACAGCTTCGATTACCAAATCGACGTCCTTGAAGCGCGCATAGTCGAGCGTCGGAGTGATAAGGCCCAGGCGCTGTTCAAGGGCGGCCTCGGTTAAGGAACCTTTTTTCAGCGCCCCGCCGTAATTGCGGCGGATGGTGGCGAGCCCCTTATCGAGCGCTTCTTGGCTCATTTCCAAAAGCACCACGGGAATCCCCGCATTAATGAAGCTCATGCTGATGCCGCCGCCCATTGTGCCGGCACCGATGATGCCCACTTGGCGCACAGGACGCGCCGGCGTGCCGCTCGGCACATCGAGAATGTGCGAGGCCGCGCGCTCGGCCTTAAACACGTGTCGCAGCGCCGCGGACTCAGGCGATAACATCAAGGTCGTGAAAAGTTCCCGCTCGCGTTTGACGCCCGCATCGAAGGGTCTGTCAAATGCGGCCGCGACCGCGTCCACGCAAGCGAGCGGTGCCGGATACCGCCCGGCAACCGCTTTGGCGCTGTTGCGCGCGAACTGAAAAAAGGCTTCGTGATTCGGCATGTTGACTTGCAAATCGCGCACGCGCCTGGGACCCCGTTTTTCAGCGATCACCCGGCGCGCCAGCGCTATGGCACTATCGAGCAAATCCCCTTCCACAAAGGCATCAAACAATGGCGTACCGCGTAGCTTCTCGGCAGGCACCGTGGCGCCGGAAACGATCATGTTCAACGCGGCCTCGGCACCGATGAGCCTAGGCAAACGCTGCGTGCCGCCTGCGCCGGGCAGAAGACCCAATTTGACTTCGGGCAAAGCGATCTTCGCCCCCGCAGCGGCAATGCGATAATGACATCCCAGTGCGAGTTCCAGGCCGCCCCCCATGCACACGCCACTGATTGCGGCGATCACCGGTTTCGCGCTCGCCTCGACAGTGCTGATCACGGTGATCAAGTGCGGCTGAGTCGACGCTTTGGACGAACCGAATTCGCCAATATCCGCTCCGCCGGAAAATCCCGCGCCGGCGCCGATCAGTACAATGGCGTGGATGGAAGGATCGGCGTTCGCCCGTTCGATGCCATCGACGATTGCCTGGCGCAGTTCCAGCCCTAAGCTGTTCACAGGCGGATTATCAAATTGGATGACGGCGATGCCGTCCTTGCTCTCGAAGCTAGCCTTATTGGCACTCATTCTTAATTCCACTCTGCAGAACTTACTTTCGTCATTTTTTTGCAGCTCAAGGTTGAGCCGAGGCGCGCGCGGTGCAACCGCGCCGCCCCGCAAACTCTTTAAACGGCGGCGCGCTTGAAAAGCGCGATGAGTTCATTCCAGGCGCGCTCGGCTCCCGCCTCGTTGTAGATCGGCTTGCCGTCGGGGCCCATGGGCATGTCCTTTACGCACCATCCGTGCATGCAGCCGGCATAAACTTCTTCCTGCGCCGACGAATTCGTAGACTTGAAAGCTTCGGCAAGCTTGACTTTCGCATCCGGCTGCCGCTGATCATCGTTCTCTGCGATCGCAAAATAGTATTGCGCCTTGATCTGCGGCACTTTCAAGTGCGGGCTGTCCGCCTTGTCGGTGACGAGCCCACCACCGTGGAATGAAGCGCCGGCACCGACTCGATTCGGATTCGCCGCGGCTGCTTGCATGGTCATCGGGCCGCCCATGCAGTAGCCAAACACGCCGATCTTGGCTTTCTTATTCACCATTGCTTGAGAGTCGAGAAATTTTACGTAGGCAGTGGTGTCCGACATCACGGCTTCATCGGTCAAAGGGTCCCGCACCTTGGCGATTTTGGCCCGATCCTCAGGGCTGGTGAAACTCAGATTACTCGGCAGCCCAGGAGCTTTGGTGGTGCGATAGTAAGGATTGGGCACGAGCACGGTATAGCCGTTTGCCGCGAGACGCTTTGCCATGTCACGCATCGTCGGTCTGAGGCCGAAAATGTCCACGAACAATATCGCAGCGGGCCACTGACCCTTACCCTTGGGATGAATCAAAGCTGCCTCGCAGCTCCCGCTGGGCGTCGTTACGACGACGTCGGTGTCCAGCATGTCCTCGGCCGCCGCGGCGGACGCACCTGCCGCAGCAGTGAGGCCGGCGGCAAGCGAAAGAGCCGAAAATTCTCGGCGGGATAGTTTGGTTGAGTCGTCGGTCATTTGGGCATCCTCAAGAGAAGTCGTTTTGCAAAAGCGCGCTGAAGTATAGGCCGATCACCTGCTCCATGAAACACGCCCCTGCCACCACGCAGCGGTCGCAAATTCCGACGCATGCGGCGATACTGCCGAGTATGGATATATTGAAGGGCAAGACAGCCATCGTGACGGGAGCGGCCAGCGGCATAGGACGGGCAAGCGCGATGCTGTTCGCCGCAGAAGGTGCTGCGGTTCTGGCGTTGGACAGAGCGGTCGAAGTGCAAGCCACCGCGGCCGCGATCCGCTCCGCAGGAGGCCAAGCCATTGCCGTGGTCGCAGATTCTTCGGCGGAACAGGATGTTGCCGACGCGGTGGCCACTGTGCTCCAAGAATTCGGCGGGCTCGATGTATGCTTTGCAAACGCCGGGATCAGCGGTGGTCTGGTACCTTTCTTCGAGGAGACAGCCGAGCGCTGGCGGGAGGTGCTGAATATCAATTTGATCGGCACTTTTCTCCTCGCCAAGCATGCAGCGATGCACATGGTCACGCGAAAGCGCGGTTCTATCATCTGTACGGCCTCCGTTGCCGGCTTGCGCTCCGGTGCCGGTGGCATTCCCTACAGCGCCAGCAAGGCCGGCGTTATCAGCATGGTGCAGACGCTGGCAAATCAGCTGACTGGCACCGGGGTGCGCATCAACGCCGTGTGTCCGGGACTCATTGAAAGCGGCATGACCCAACCGATATTCGAGCGCGCGCGCGAACGCGGCACTGAAAACAAAATCGGACAGCTTAACCCGCTGCAGCGATACGGCGTCCCCCAAGAAATCGCCCAGGCCGCTCTGTTTTTAGCCTCCGACGCCGCTTCCTATGTCAACGGGCAAGCCATTGCAGTGGATGGTGGGCTTTCCAGCTCACATCCCATCGTCATCGGGCGCCGTTAGCCAAGAAAGGGGCACTTCTGCGGCAAGTGCTCTATTGCTTCTTTGTCACGCTCGGCGCCGGAGTCGCCGAGGCGGTCTTATTTGCCGCCGCAGCCCTGGCTTTCTCGGCCGCCGCCGCTTCGTCGGCCCGCGCGCCCGAGAGAATGCCCTCAAGCGCATAGTTGCCCTCATGGCACGCGTATTCAAATATCCGCCCTTTTGACGCACTGAACTCGTATTCTCCGCTCCACGGTCTATCCCATACCGTCGGGTCCAGGACCGTGAACTGATAGAGGACTCGGTGCGGACCGACACGGGTGAAACGCTCGGTCACTTTCAATTCCTTCCATGCGCCATGCAGCGAGGTAGCCTCGGGGAAATTGGTCGTTTCAACGACGAGCGTGGCTCCCTCGTACCATCCAATGGAGTCGCCCATCCAAGGGCGCGCGTCATCCGTGCGGTGCTTAGCTCCAATGTGAATGATCCGCACGTCGTGAACCATCTCAACGACGATGGCGACTGTGTCCTTGCTCTGGGCAATCTCGTAATTGTTGTTGTAAAGCAATGGCAGCATCACGGGGCCAGCGCTGTAGCCGAATGAGGTCAAACAGCGCTCGCCGAGCGTTTGATTCTCGGGATTCTCGCCGTAGTGCGCACGTACGTACATGTTGGGCACGACGACGCCGGGCTTGGTAGGCGGAAAGTGACCGTCGGGCGGATCGGTGATAAACGATGAGCGGGGCTCGCCGTTCACGCGCATGACCGTCGATCCCGGGTCGATCCAGGCAGAATTGTAGCCGCAGCCCGCTCCGCTGAATCCACGGCCGCACTCGTGCGGCAAATCCGTGGTTTTTACTTTCGGGTCGGTGGGCTTGTTGCCGTCCGCCATGAGCTTGGCATCTTCACCTTCGACCTTCTTGACCTCCTCGTCCGTCATGATTTTGCGGTTGCCATATTCCTTGGGCCGCTCGAGCACCGTTAGAGTCGCGTTCGTCCAAGTACCCTCTAAATCCGGCTGGCCATAGGCATTCAGCGGCACTTTGTAAGCGCCGCCGTTAGCGGCGGCCGACGCCCCGAGGACCGAAGATGCGGCCAGCAGCGAGACGACCATGACGGCCGTGAGGACGGTAGACTTCTCGACATTCATTTCAAGGGCTCCTTACGCAAGTCGCCGTACATCAGTTCTTCGACAAACTCGACACATTTGAACTGCTGCAATCGAGCATCTTCACCGAGGCGGCGATATATGAGCATGCTCATCTTCCACGGTCTGGTGAATGTCGCCGGATCGGTGATGTCGGCTTCATAGCGGATAGTATTCGCATTCAACATCGTCCAGCGCTCGACTACTTTCATCCCGCCTGAGTGAAAATTTCCCGCCCGATCGAACCAAGTGTTGTCGTTCTGGCCGGTCACCGTCACCGTCAGGGTGTCTCCATCCCACTTGCCGACCGATTGGCCCATCCAGCTGTCGATTGGGGCCGGACCCGGATCATTGAACAGAATGTCGCGCACCGCACCGTCATATTCGTAAGACATCAGCATGGTCTTGGCGGACTGTACGATTTGAAACGGTAAGGACATGTAATTGGCGCGCGGCACGCCCGGCAGGTTGCACTTTACTTCCGGATCGCGTTCCGAATAATGCGCCTGATTTTCCTGCCTTTTGGCCATCGCTTGCGCGGTGTAGGGGATCTTCCCCCCCTCGACAATCCCCAAGCCCGCGGGCACCGAGCCGACGGCGCCTAGCGCGACGAGGGCCTTCGCAGGCACGGGCACCACCGGTCCTGCACGCAATTCCAACGCAGCCTTCGCAAGATGCGGTTCAATGTCCCAATTGGCGGTATTCATCACCGACCAAACTCCGCTGAAATTAGGGTGTCCCCCGACACGTTCGATCGTGAACCGATCGCTGGTGCCCGGCCCTTTGACCGGCGCGGCAGCGGGCGCTGCGAGGCATTGCATCGTCAGGGCCGCAGACCCGGTTAATCCCGCCACCACAAGCTTCATAATTTTATTCAGACACTGTCCCCTTACGTTCTCCGCCCGATGCGCTACTTGCGTTATTTCTCGTTGGGATCCGCACCATCTTTGGGGGCCCCCGTGCCGCTTGAGCCCATGAATACTTTATGGCCGTCAAGGAAGGTCACGTCGCGGCCATTGGCCTTGCATGCCGGACGGCAGCGAGCATCCTTGGCGCGGTATCCGCGCACGATAATTTCTTCGCCTATTTTTAACGAGTCGCGCGTTAGGCCCTCGCGCAGCAGCGTATTGGGCGTCCCGGCTTCGACCATCCATTCTTG
>JANYAD010000097.1 GCA_025355165.1 Gammaproteobacteria bacterium
CTTCCTGCTCGAAAGCGTGGAGGGCGGCGAGCGGATGGCTCGCTACTCGTTCCTCGGCAGCGGGACCAATCTTCTGATCAAGAGCAAAGGCAGCCAGGTCGAGCTCGTGCGCAATGGCGTGCCCGAGCAGATCACGCTTGAGCCGGGCAAGGACGTGCTGCACATTCTTCAGCACGAACTCGGAAGCCTTAGCTATGTGCCGGACCCCGATCTGCCCAGGTTCTGCGGCGGGGCGGTTGGGTTCTTCAGCTATGACATCGTAAGATTCTTCGAGGACCTGCCGGACTCGACGGTAGACGACCTCGGCCTTGCGGATTGCACGCTGATCTTTACGGACACGCTGCTCATCTTCGACCAGCTCGATGGGTCCACTGCGCCTAGCCATGAATCGGCGATCATCGATCAAATTGCCAAGCGCTTTGCGCCTCGAGTCAGCGTGATTCGTACGGGTACATCGGTTGCCTTCCCGAACAGCGACCATATCCGCCATCAGGTGTATTCATTTTCAGATTCCAAGCCCTTTACGCTAAAACTTTATGCCGGCTCGCCAAAAGCCGACATAGTGTTCGATAAGCCCGGACTGGTGATACTGGGATGCAATATCCACGACACCATGGTGGCGTTTGTCGGGGTCGTTGACTCGCCCTATTTTGCAAAAATGCCGGCCACCGGCACCTCGACGTTGGATCTGCCGCCGGGCCGCTACCGCGTTCGCGTATGGCATCCCAGTCTGGCAGCGCCGCTGCCGCCTAAAGAGATTACGGTATCGGCAGCGCCGGTGACGCTGCCGTTGATCATCGACCTGGATGCCTCACGCGAGGTCGTGGCGCCCTGGCCGTAAAAGTGGCGCAGTTTTGTGGCTATTCCGCGGATCAACCTGCGGCGAATAAGTTTTTTTCAATATCTTGGAACGCTTTGAATTCCAGTGCGTTGCCGCTGGGGTCGAGGAAGAACATCGTCGATTGCTCGCCCGTCATTCCCTTGAACCGGGTGCAGGGCTCGATGATAAATGCAATGGCGTGGCTCTGTACCCGAGCCGCCAGATCAGCCCACTGTGCGGGACGCAGCACCACGCCACAATGAGGCACCGGCACTCCTTGCCCATCCACGGGGTTGTAGTGGCTCGTCAATTTTCCACCCGGCCCCAGTTGCGGGTTCAGATGGCATACGAATTGATGGCCATAAAGGTCGAAATCCACCCAATGATCCGAGCTGCGGCCTTCCGCGCAACCGAGGACGCCCGTATAGAAACGCCGCGCCTCCTCGATATCGCGAACTTGAACGGCGACGTGAAAGGGCGTCAACGGCTGATTCATGACCTAGATTCCGTGTGTGGTGTCAGGATATTTTCCCACAGCTCGAAGGCCGTATCGAGCGGTGCCCCCAGGCCGCCTAGCCGGCGTTGCCCTCGATCCACGTGCGGCTGACCTGCAAATCATCGTTGAGCAAGGCAAGATTTGCACGGTAGCCCGGCGCGATTCGACCGAGCTCGCGCTCCAGCCCGAGGAATGCCGCCGGATACTCGCTCGCCATTCGTGCGGCTTCGGCGATATCCAAGTCCAGCATTGAAACCGCATTGCGCACGGCGCTGGCCATGTCCAATCCCGTGCCGGCCAAAGTTCCGTTGTCATCGCGACAGACTCCGTCCTGGACGTGAATCGTGCGTCCCTGCAGGACAAAGCTCGGTTGCGGCGAGCCGACGGGGGGCATGGCATCGGTGACCAGCATGAATTTGTCATGGCGCTTGCAGCGCAGAGCAAGCTTTAGCATGACCGGGTCCACATGGTGTCCATCGACGATGATGCCGCACCAGGTACTCGAATCGTAAAGCGCAGCGCCGACAATACCGGGCTCGCGCGGCGCCAGCGGCGCCATGGCATTGAACAGATGCGTGAAGCCGCGCACCCCATGCGCAATCGCAGCGCTGGTCTGAGCGAAATTGGCGTCGCTATGACCGGCGGAAATCAAGATGCCCTTGGCGGCGAGCTGCGCGATCATATCGCTCGAGGTCATCTCGGGCGCCAGAGTCAAAACGGTCCGACCGCCGCGCAAACCGCACAACAATGTAACAGCGCCTTTATCCAATCGCCGCAGATGCTTCGGATCGTGCACGCCGCGGCGCGCCCAGTTGAGAAACGGACCTTCGATATGAATGCCGAGCACGCCGGGCAAGCGTGCATCGAGTGCGCCCTGCACCGCGGCGATTGCCTGCGAGATGGTGTCAAGGTCATCGCTGATCAACGTTGGCAAGAAGCCAGTGGTGCCGAATCGCCGGTGCGCCGTACCGATCGCCTGAATGGATTCCACACTGGGATCGTCGTTGAACAGTACTCCGCCACCGCCATTTACCTGCACATCGATGAAGCCTGGCAACAGAATCTGCTGCTCGAGATCGACGTGTATGGCGTCGCGGCATCGAGCATCAGTCCGCTTTACCACGTCTTCGATACGTCCCTCTGATAGCAATACTGTTTGATCGCTCACGATTCGATCGTGGGTGAGGATCCGGCCGTTTACCAAGGCAGTGCGCACTAAACGGTCTCCGTGATCTTGTGCAAGTGGGGCGGGTGGTCTGGATTCAGGCCTCTGCGCACCGACAGTGTGGCGATCATCCGATAGGCGCTTTGCACCAATAAAATGGGCGCGATTTCCGCGGCGGCCTCGATGCTCGGCAGCAGTGTCGCTCCGGGCGCGCAGGCACCGGCAAGCAGGATTGGAACCCCGCGCCGCGCCAGCTCCCGCGCTAGCACTTCGATTCCCGCCTGCGTTGCATCGTGTTGCGCGATCAGAAAAGCGGGAAATGTTTTGCCAAGCAGCGTGTATGGACCATGTCGCAACTCAGCGCTGCTGAACGCTTCGGCATGCATGGCGCAGGTTTCCTTGAATTTCAGGGCAATTTCTTGGGCAGCGGCGAGCCCCATCCCGCGGCCAACCACGTAAAGATTGGCCGCAGGTTCGAGTGCCGGTAGGGCGGCCGACCAATCCAATGCCCAACTCCTGTCCATCAGATCCGGAAGTTCCTTGAGTACTGAGTTGAGCGTTGCCTGCTCGGTCCAAGCGGCGACCACGCGGGCGATGGCCGCCAGTGATGCAAGGTAGGATTTGGTCGCTGCCACACTAATCTCGGGGCCGGCATGTAATTGGACCGACAAATCAGCTGCGGCGACCAACGGGGAGTCGGCGCTATTGCACAAAGCCAGAATGGTGGCGCCCGAGCCCTTCGCCGATTTGACGGCCGCGAGCAAGTCGGGACTGCGGCCCGATTGGGAAATAGCAACGAACAGGCATCCGCGTACATCTTGCGTGACGCCATATACCGAACTGATCGAGGGTGCGGCCGAGGCAGTCAATACCTGGGCATGGGTCTCTATCAGGTATTTGGCATAGGTTGCTGCATGATCCGAACTGCCCCGTGCGCAGGTTATGACGGTGCGCGGTTTCAAGCGGCGCAAGGCTGCGCCAACGGCCGCTATCGCAGCCTCATCTTGCAATTGCGCGCGCACGGCGTTCGATGCGTTCGCAGCTTCTTCGAACATACGGGTCCGTTGCACAGCGAGCCCTGCCTCGAGGCTCATGTACTGAGCTCGGCGACGAAATCATAGGTGTCGCCGCGGTAGTAGGACTGTGAGAATTCGATGGCTCTTCCATCAGGCAAGGATCCGAGCCGCTCGACCAGGAGCCCGGCGTCTCCTGTTTTCGCCTTCAGCAGATCGGCCTGATCGGAGGTAATGAGCACCGCCCGCAAGCGTTGCAAAGCACGCACCGGCCGATGGCCGGCGCGCTCCAGCGCTTCGTACAGCGAGGCATCGACGGCCTCTAGCGAGGGCAATGCAGTCGCTACGATGGTGGCATACTCGAGCGCCATCGGCGCATCGTCCGCGTAGCGTATGCGGTTGAAACGAAATACCGGCGTGCCGGGACTTAGCCGCAGGGCCAGCGCCTCTTCAGGTGTCACGGTGCCGGCCGCTCTTTTCAACCACACACTTCTCGGCGTGCGCCCACGCGCGCGCATATCTTCAGAAAAGGAAGTCAGCATCGCGAAGTTTTTGTCGACGCGCGCCGAGACGAAGTTGCCGGCACCTTGCCGCCTCACCAGCAGGCCGTCAGCAACCAGCCCATCCAAGGCCTTGCGCACTGTGATGCGTGATACGGCGAAATCCGCGGCCAGATCTCGTTCCGATGGCAGGGCGTCGTCTGGGCCCAAAATGCGGCTGTCGATGGCCTTGCGCAGCACTCGCTGCAATTCCTGGTACAGCGGCAAATTACCTTGACCGTCGAGGGGACCGATTGCTTTCGCGAGCGATGACATAGATGCGGACGGCGTATCCGAGGTGCGTTTAGTCATCGCATAATACCAAACAAATACCACTTTGAGAACAACAACTATATTTTTTGATGATTATCATATTGATTATGCTCAGAAACTATTATTTTTTCCTGTCTTTATTACACGGCACTAGCCAATTGCAAAAATTGGTATTATATTGGGTTCTAATTGGTGTGGCATGAAAAGGCCACTATTCGGCGACGCAGCGGACTTAAGAACGAAATTGGTGACAGGACAGGGAGCATCGATATGAATCGAATTGGGGATAACCATATGAATCGGATCGCGCTAGCGGTCAAGTCTGCACTCGGTATTGCGATGCTGGCGCCGCCCGCGCTTGCGCTCGCCGCAGCGGCTGATGATAACTCGCTGCAGGAGATCGTCGTCACGGGCATCCGCAAATCCGTCGAGCTGTCGCTTGAGGCGAAGCGCGACGCGACCGAACTGACCGAGGTCATTACCGCGGAAGACATCGGCAAGATGCCGGACAAAAACGTGGCCGACTCCTTGGCCCGCCTGCCCGGCGTCACCACCAGTGCCGCCGGCGCCAACGAAGGTGGTTTCGATGAAAACGACCGCGTCAGCATGCGCGGCACGAATCCGAGCTTGACGCAGACGCTGATCAACGGTCACAGCGTAGCGGCCGGCGACTGGTTCGTGCTGGATCAGGTCCAAACCGTTGGCCGCAGCGTCAGCTACACTTTGCTGCCCTCCGAGATCGTCAGCAAGGTAGTGGTGGAAAAGAGTTCCAGCGCCTCGCTCGTCGAGGGCGGTGTGGCGGGTTCGATCGACATCATCACGCGCAAGCCGCTGGATTTTTCAAAGGCGTTCACGCTTGAAGCATCCGTCGGCGCGGTGTACGCAGATCTGCCCTCGAAGGTCGATGGGCAATACAGCGCGCTCGCCAACTTCAAGAACGATGCCAACAATTTTGGCATCATGCTGCAGTTGTTCTCTGAAACCCGGCATCTGCGCCGTGACGGCGTGGAAATTTTAGGCTACGACACCATCACGCCCGGGAGTGCAATTGCGACCGCCCATCCGGATCTGTCCGGCGTGCAATATCCAACTGAGATCGGCGCGGCGTTTTTCACGCAGAAGCGTCAACGCAACGGCGGCATGATCGACGTCGAGTTCAAACCGACGGACGACATCACGCTGGACCTGACGGCCTTTTCATCGAAGCTGACGGCCACCAATTACAACCGCAACTACTTGATGTGGTCGACGCACTTCGTCAACTTTGGCGCCGGCCAAGCTCCCGATCCTGGCTACGTGGTGCAAAACAATACCTTGACCAAGGCGAGCTTCACCGGGGTCCCGGGCAGCTTCTACGGGGTCTACGACCAGATTTCGCGGCCCGACGAAACCGCCACAGCGAACTTCGTGAATCTCGATACCACTTGGAATGCCAGCAGTGCGCTGAGCTTCTTCGGACAGGTCGGATATTCATGGGGCGATGGCAAAACGCCGCATCAAGATGTGTCCGAGACTTTGCCTGGATTGGGCAGCGGCGCAGGCTACCAATTGAACGGCGTCGGCTCGGCCCCGAACTTCAATCTCGGCACCACCAATAACACGACGCCGACGCCGGGCGGCGTGCCGGTGAGCTTCGGCTGGATTTTCGGTGCCGCCGATATCGACATCAAGGACACGGAAAAGTGGGCGAAGCTCGACAGCAAGTACGAAATCGATAACGGCGCCTGGAAGGATTTGAAATTCGGTGTGCGCTATGAGGCCCACGACCGCACGTCCCCCACGGGCGTCGCCCAAGGCCCGCTCGCCCCCGGCATGAACCCCGCGAATTATCCGCAAGGATTCTCGAATTATCCGTCGAACTTCAATACGTTCGGCGGCAATATCCCGACCGGGATCTGGTACTGGACCCCGGAGCAGCTGGCGGCGTACAACAGTCCCACCAACGTCAACCGCGATCCGCTCAAGCGCGAGTACTATCAGTATCTATTTGCGGTGCATGAAAAGAATGCGGCCGGCTACGTCCAGGCCGACTTCAAGGGCGAGGGCTGGGCCGCGAACGTCGGTGTACGCTATGTGCATACGCAAGAGGACGCCATCAGCTATACGCAGGTGGATCCGAGCACTCCCGGAGCAATACTGACTTCGGCGTTCGGGCCGTTTGCGGGTATCGAAAGAGAACACAGCTACAACGACGTCTTGCCGAGCGCCAACTTGAAAATCGATGTGGCGCACGATTTGGTGGCGCGCTTTGCCGCCTCCGAGACCATGACACGCGCGGATTATTCCGCGCTTGCGGGTTTCACCAACCTCACGCCGCCGGGAGCGGTGGGGGGCGTGGGCGGTGGATCGGGCGGTAACCCTGATTTAAAGCCCATCCGCTCCAGCAACTTCGATGCCGGCCTCGAATGGTATTTCGCCAAACGCTCGCTGCTGTCGGCCACCGCCTTCTACATGGACCTGCGTAACTACATCGGCTACGGCTCGGAAATCAAGACCTATACCACCTTCAGCTCGCAATTTCCGAACGGAGCCCAGGTGCCTTACAACTTGACGGTCCCCGTCAACGCCAAAGGCCGAGTCGATGGCCTGGAATTCGCCTATCAACAGGCATTCACCGACTACCTCGGCTTTATCGGGAACTACACCTATGCGGACGGCAAACAAACATCGCTGGTGCCGCCGAACGCGACGGGGGGAGCCGGCGACAATCGTCTCGTGGGCACATCGAAAAATACTTATAACGTGATCGGCTACTTCGAAAACTCGGTGTTCAATGCTCGGGTGGCCTACACCTATCGCTCGGCGTTCTACAGCGGCTTGGATCGCAGCACGGCATTCTCGCAAGATGCCATCGGAACTCTGTCGGCGGCGCTGGGCTATACCATGAACGAACACTTCTCGATCACGCTCGATGCCATGAACTTGAATAATCCGACGCTCAAGTACTACGCCTTGAACACAACTCAACCGCGGGCCTTTTACAAGAACGGCTCTCAGTACTATTTGAACTTCCGCTTCAAGCTGTAGATCGGCCCCCGGCACGAGGCATTCGGGTAGAGTGTGGATCGTGCGGAATGGCATGAGTTTCAGACGACCTGGGGCGGCGGTGCAAACCGCCGTCCTTATTCTGATCTTCGCGTTGCCACTGCCGTCCCACGGCGGCGTCATCCCGCTCCCAGCCAAGGTCGACCTCGGCCGCGGCTGGTTCAGCGTCGACTCCCGAGCGATCATCCTCATTCCGCCGGGCGACCACGACGCCGAGGCGGCGGCGCACCATCTCGACGCACTCTGGACCCGCACCAATGGGCTGACTTTGCCGGTTCGCAGCCTTGCTGCGCGAGCCGGTACTCCGACGATCGAGTTCCGGCGCCGCATGGGCTTCGGTGCCGAGGCCTATGGGATTGTGGTCACGCAGCAGCGGATCACCGTGACCGCGACGTCCTCGGCGGGTCTGTACTACGGCGCAGTGACTCTCTGGCAACTCCTTCCGCCCGGGAGCAACACCGCTCAGATACCAGTCCAGATCATTCGCGATGCACCGAGCCTTGCTTGGCGCGGACTGATGCTCGACTCTTCGCGGCACTTTCAATCGCCTTCTTTCATTCGCTCGATGATCGACTGGATGTCGTGGCACAAGCTCAATGTTCTGCACTGGCACCTGACCGACGATCAGGGTTGGCGGCTTCAGATCCGAAGATATCCGCGCCTCACTACCGTAGGTGCCTGGCGCGTTGAGCCCGACGGCTCGCGATACGGCGGCTTCTACACCCAGAAGGAAGTGCAAGACATCGTCCGCTTCGCCGCGACCCGTCATGTGCAAATCGTCCCGGAAATCGAAATGCCCGGCCATGCATCGGCAATGATTGCCGCGTATCCTCATCTGGGGTCGGCGAACGCGACGTCAAGCTCGCCCGCACCTACCGTTTCCAGCAGTTGGGGAGTGCATTCGCACCTGCTCAACGTCGAGCCCGACACTTTTCGCTTCCTCAAGAACGTACTCGCCGAAGTGATGGCTCTTTTTCCCAGCCGCGCGATTCACATCGGCGGCGATGAAACCGTCAAGGACGAGTGGCGCAACTCACACCAAGTCCAGGCGCGTTGCCTGCAGCTCAAGGTCTGCGATCCCGAGGCCCTGCAAGCCTACTTCACGAAGAGCATCGGCCGCTACGCGGCGGCGCACGGACGGCGGATCATTGGATGGGACGAGATACTGCAACCGGGTCTGCGGCGCGACGCCATCGTCATGTCCTGGCATGGCGTGGCTGGCGCCCACGCCGCCGCGCTAGCGGGCAACGATGCCATACTGGCGCCGTGGCCGACGCTGTACTTCGACAATCGGCAGAGCCTGCTCCCCACTGAACCGACGGGCCGGCTGCAGGTGATCTCCCTCGAGGATGTATATCGCTTCGAGCCGCGCGATGCGAGCTTGAGCGCCCGCCAGCGACATCACGTGCTCGGCATCGAGGCGGCCCTGTGGAGCGAGCACATGCAGACCGAAGAGCGCGTGCAATGGATGGCGCTGCCACGCGCGGCGGCGCTCGCCGA
>JANYAD010000120.1 GCA_025355165.1 Gammaproteobacteria bacterium
TTGAATTTCCTGCAGTACCAAGCGATCGAGCACCTGCTGCTGCAGCACGCTTTGAGAGGGTAGCTCCACCTTCTGTTCCTGCAGTCGCTTCTGTACCGAGGATATCTGAACGTCCAATTCGCTTTTCAGCACCAGGCCATCGTTCACGATGGCGGCAATCCGATCGAGGAGCTCGCCGTGAACGCCGATGTCTCGGGTTTGCGCATAAGACGGGGACAGCAACGGAATCTGCGCGATTAGCAACGCACAGAGTTGGGCAACTTTACGCATGGTCAAAATCCTGCACTACCTGTTTATTGGATGTTCGGGTCGCGGGTCGAATACCCCCGGATCGACTGTTCTAGGAAGGAATCCTCACGCTTTCCGACCGAACTTAAGCCCGTCAGTTCCAATTGTAATGCATACGAGGTATCCAGTGTGCCGCCGACCGTCGTAGTGCCCGGACGAATGCTCAAATAGCGGCGCTGCACGACCTGGATCTTGTAGCAGCAGCTTTTGTACTCCAACCCGGCCACTTGTTCTATGGTTTGTCTATCTTGCAGCGAATAGACCCACCGTCCCACCGTATTCCAATGCTGGGTGATCGGCCAAGCAAACGAGCCGTCCCATTGTTTAAGAATGCCTTCCTGAAAGCGGTATCCAAGATTGACCACCCGGCCTGGATCGGGCCGGTATTGCACCGAAATCTCGGATTTTTCCGTCTGCGAGGTATAAGGGTTCCACTGATAATCTAGCTTGACGCTCATATGCTTGTAGCCGGTGAGGTCAACTTCCGCGACGATATCCGAGGCCGGGAATGCGGGATTCTGTCCAAGGGCAAGCAATTGAGAGGGCCGCAAGAACCCATAAGGGTAATAATACTGTCCCCTGCCATATTGCCCGGGGTAGGCCACCAGGGATTGGCCGCCGAGTCCGGTCAGGCCTCCCGGTAGAGCCAATGGATTGACCACTGGAATGGTGCCGAGAGGCAGGCCATTTTGGTCACGCAGGATGCTCGACAATGAGGTTAGGTCCTGCGCCAGGCCGACGCGCGGGATCGAAAAATAACGAATCTGGCCCACGGTCGCGGACAAGTACTGGGTACCGGAAACCGTATCGAAGAGCCGCGTAGTCAGGGCCAGCGCCAGCTGATTGGCATCGCCGATGCGATCCGATCCGACGTACCGGTTGGTGCGAAACAGCTCGGTCAGATTAAGGTCGGGCAGGCCGCTGTCGAATATCGGGAGTTCGTCCTGGTTTCGGTAGGGAACATAGCTGTAGACCAACCGCGGCTCCAAAGTTTGCGTGCGCCGACCTTGAGCGCCTGCCTCACGTTGGAATACCAGTCCGGTGTCCAAGCGCGCGTACGGCAGCGCACGCGACGGAGCGCTCGGGCGGCCGAGCCCTGCATCGTTCAAAGCGTACTGCGTGAAGTCGTAGCCGACGGCGGGCTCGAAAAAATACCCCGGTCCGCGGCTCGACCAGCGAATTTCAGGCGCCAGATTTAATCGCACGCCATTCGGCCCGACGCCGCGCAAGAAGTTGACCGCTTCGCTGTCGAAAACGAACTCGAAGTTGCTGTTGGCGATCGGATAGAGGGCGTTGGCCTGCACGCGTGGCACCCGCGAGTACGGGCGGTCCGACGCGGCCACCGTGATGTCGATGGTCTGGAAGTTTTGCAGCTCTCCGCGGATCCGCCAGATGTCATCGTAGTAGAGCAGATCCGCGTGGCGCTGCAGAAAGGTCACGCTGGTTTGCTCGGTCCCCACGGCAAAACTCTGAAAGTAGTTGCTGTCGCTGACGCTGGCAATGTCGGCATCGAATCGCATGCCGTGCTTGATTTCAGTTGCATCCGTGTAGCGCAGGTAGCTGCGATTTTCATGGAGCTGCTTGTCGTCCGGCAGGAATGTGGCATCGAGTTGACCGTGGGAATTGGCGGTCAGGTAGCGGAAGTCTTCGCTCAATTGCACGCCCCTTGCGGTCAATATTCCAGGCGTAACGGTCAGGTCGTAGTTGCGCGCGAGATTGAAATAGTAAGGAATTTCTGTATCGAAGCCATTGCTCACGGAATGTCCGAGACTTGGGAATAGTACGCCGCTCTTGCGCTCTTCGCCTAGGGGAAATGAGATGTAGGGCGTGTAGAAAATCGGCACGTCTTTGAAGCGCATGATCACATTGTGCGCGACGCCTTCTTGTAGCTTGGTATCGATGTTGATGTTGGCCGCGCTCAAGCTCCAATCCTCACTGCCGACGGGGCAGCTGGTGTAGCGAACCTTATCGAGGATGACCTTGCCATCAGGCTGAACGTCGATGTCCTTGGCGAAGCCGCGGCCGTTGCGGTTCATAAATTGGAAAAACGCTTGGTCGAAATTCGCCCCTCCATCCTGCGCATAGCTGCCGCTGTCGCTGCGCACACGCAATTTTGGATCGAGGAAATCGACTTTGCCTTTCACGGTCACTTTGTCGCTGTTGTAATCGTAAGTGACCGAGTCAGCGGCGACGCTGCGCTGGTCCTGCCGCAGCGTCACCCGGCCGTTGAGCACCGCGGTGCCGTCTGCACCGAACAAGGCGTCGTCGCTGTCGATATGAATGCGGTGATCGTCGGCTGGAATGTCCGCTGGACGCGTAAAGTCAAACTTAGGAGGGGCGGGGCATATATCCACGGCGCGCGCCGCGGCGCTTACCAGGCAGAGATAGATGAATGCGGCCCGAACATGAGAAGCCATGGACAAAATGCGTCGCCTTAGTCGGTATACTCAAAATCGCCGCATTTGCGGTTTGCGAATGGTCAAGCATGGATGTATCGGATGCAAGCGATTCTCGCCTCGCGCAGTTGAGGCAATGGGTGCTTGGCGACTTGGGCTTTGCGGGCAGTTCAATCGTGCCCGCGTCGGCCGACGCAAGTTTTCGCCGCTATTTCCGGGTGCATAGCGGCCAGGACTCCTACATTGTGATGGATGCCCCGCCTGAGAAGGAGGATTCAGCGCCGTTTCTGAAAGTCGCCCGTCTATTGGCAGGCATGGACCTCAATGTGCCCATTGTCTTGGCGCGGGACATGGACCGCGGGTTCCTTCTGATGTCTGACTTGGGCTTTCGCCAATACTTGGACGAACTGCCCAAGGACGGCGCCGCGGACCGGCTTTATGCAGATGCGCTGCAATCGTTGAAGACCATGCAAACGGCCGATGCGCACGCTTCGCGGGAACTGCCTCGATACGATGAGAGCATGCTGATGCGAGAAATGCAGCTCATGCCCGAATGGTTCTTGCGGCATCACCTGAAGTTCGAGGCAGATGCCGAAGAGCGATCCATGCTCAATGACATGTTCGTCAACCTGGCGCGCTGCGCCGCCTCTCAGCCTGCCGCGTTCGTACATCGCGACTATCACTCGCGCAATCTCTTGATGACAACGGACAACAATCCCGGCATTTTGGATTTTCAAGACGCGGTGTGGGGGCCGATAACCTACGATTTGGCATCTCTTCTCAAAGATTGCTACATTTCGTGGCCGCCATCGCGTGTGCGGACATGGGCGTTGGAGTATCGCGAGCAACTGCTGGGCTCGGGCCTGCCGGCGGGCAGGGATGGGGCTGAATTCCTGCGATGGTTTGATCTCATGGGCTTGCAACGGCACATCAAGGTGCTGGGTATTTTCGCGCGGCTCTACTATCGTGACGGCAAATCGCAATACCTTCGCGACCTGCCGCGCGTGCTTGACTATGCGCGGGAGACTGCTTCTGCCTACGTGGAGGCGGCACCCTTGGCCCGTTTCATCGACGAGCGCATCGATGTTAAGTTTCGGGACGCGCAACAGCGCGAGCTCAAGTGACCGGGACTTCGACTGAGCGTCCGCAGGCGGCGATGATTCTGGCGGCGGGGCGCGGCGAACGCATGCGCCCCCTGACCGACTCAACGCCCAAGCCCCTGCTTAAAGTGCGCGGCCAACCGCTCATCGAACGGCATGTGATGCGCTTGGTGAGCGCGGGCACGATACGCATCGTGATCAATCTGGCCTGGTTGGGCGGGCGAATCCGCGATTTTTTGGGCGACGGTTCGCGCTATGGCGCCGCCATCACCTACAGCGAAGAGCTTCCCAGCGCCCTGGAGACCGCGGGCGGCATTTTTCGCGCATTGCCGCACCTGTCTCCCGGGCCCTTTACAGTGGTCAACGGGGACATCTACACGGATTTTCCCTTCGAGGCTCTGGCGCTGGACGCAGAGCACGATGCGCACATCGTGCTGGTTCCCAATCCGAGCTATCTCAAGGGCGATTTCGGGATCGAAGCGCGCGCGGGCGGAGGTGAAGCGCGCACCGTGGCCGCGGACTTGCATACATTTTCGGGCATAGCCGTGTACCGCAGCCGGTTTTTTGAAGACTGCAGCGATGGCGTGTTTCCGCTAAAGCCTCTGCTGGTGCGTTCGATGAACGCGGGTCGATGCTCCGCGCAGGTGTACCGGGGGCTTTGGGAAGACGTGGGGACCCCTGAGAGGTTGACCGCGCTGAATGCAGAACGCCCGCTAAGGGGTATTTAGGTTGACTCCGCATCAGGGTTGGGCCCAAGAGCTGCCTTAATGCCTGCACGCCGTGGCGGCGCATGCTCTCGGGTACAATTGGGGCATGTCCGACCCAAAGGATTCCGCCAGTAACTCACCGCCGCGCCCGGCTCGCAGCGGCGAGAAATATACGACCCCGCAAGGCTTTGCCGCCATCAAGGACGGCGTCAAGCACTCCCAAGCTCCCGCTATAGCGCTGCCTAAACCCGCATGGCTGCGCGCGCCGCTGGCCACCGGCGCGGCCTTCGGCGCAGTCAAGCAAATAGTGCGCGCACATCGGCTGAGCACGGTGTGCGAAGAAGCGAAGTGCCCGAACATCGGTGAGTGCTGGAATGCGGGGACCGCCACCATCATGCTGATGGGCGCGGTCTGCACCCGCGCGTGCCGATTCTGCGCGGTGGATACCGGCAACCCGCGAGGCTGGCTGGATCGCGAGGAACCCGAAAACGTCGCCAAGTCTGTGGCGTTGATGCGCCTCAAATATGTGGTTTTAACGTCCGTTGATCGCGATGATTTAAGCGACGGCGGCGCCGCGCATTACGCCGCCGCGATTCGCGCCATCAAGCGCGTGAATCCCGGCACCGCAGTGGAGGCGCTGACCCCGGATTTTCAAGGCGTAATCGCGGCAGTGGAAACTGTGCTCGATTCCGGCTTGGACGTGTTCGCGCAAAACATCGAGACGGTGCGGCGTTTAACCCATCCGGTTCGCGATGCGCGAGCAGGTTATGAGCAGACGATTGCGGTGCTCAGCGCGGCCAAGGCCTATAAGCCGCAGGTGCTGACCAAAACCAGCTTGATGCTGGGGCTCGGGGAAGCGGATGCGGAAATCCGCGAAGCCTTGAAGGACTTGCGCGCCGCGCATGTGGATATATTGACCTTGGGCCAATATCTGCGCCCGACACCAAATCATTTGCCGGTGCACCGCTACGTCACGCCTCAGCAATTCGATGCTTATCGCGCCTGGGCATTGGAATTTGGGTTCCTCGAGTGCGTGTCGGGTCCCTTGGTGCGATCAAGCTATCGGGCCGAACAAGCCCTCGCACGCAACAATGCAGGCTTGAATAACTCTTTTTCGGCCGCTGGTTCTGCCGGCAGCTAATGATCGCCGCTGCGCCTCTGATTCGTCAGCTTAAGGTGGCACCTTACGAGCCGATCTGGCGCGCCATGCAAAAATTTACGGACGAGCGCCGGCACGCAACGCCCGATGAAATCTGGTTCATCGAGCATCCGCCCGTGTTCACGCTAGGCTTGAACGCCAGCCGCGAGCATCTTCTGGCACCGGGCGACATTCCGGTGCTCCAGATCGATCGCGGCGGCCAGGTAACCTACCATGGGCCCGGTCAATTGATGATATATCCGCTGCTCGACTTGCGACGTTTGAAATTGGGCGTTCGGGATCTGGTGATGGCGCTCGAAAACGCCGTCATCGACTACGCCGCCGCTTCGGGCCTCAAGGCCTCTGGCTCGCGGGCTGCGCCCGGGGTGTATGTGGAGGGCGCGAAACTGGCCAGCATCGGATTGCGCATTCGGCGCGGCTCGTGTTACCACGGCATGGCTCTGAATGTGTCCCTCGACCCGGAGCCATTCGAGCGCATCAATGTATGCGGGTATAAGAACTTACGAGTCACGCGCCTTGCCGATCATGGAATCAAGGACGGGCTCGAAACCGTGGCGAATGACCTGGTACCGCATTTGCTGAGGCAGCTGGGCTACAAGGCCATCAGCACCGACTTGCAAGCCGTCAATTCACGATAGATGTTGTCCAGCTGCTCGCGGCTGGTCGCGAGCACCGTGTAGGTGAGCGCCAAAAAATTGCCATCCGCACTGGTGCGGGTTTTCACGCGCGAATCCTCCAGCGGTCCGGTGTGACGCTCGACGATGGCTTGAGTGAGGGCGCGCAACTCGATGCCTTGGCGGCCCATGACCTTGATGGGAAATTCGCTGGGAAATTCCTGTGCGGTGCCGCTGCTCATAGCGACGGCGTCGTACCCAATTCGCGGATGTAATTCGCGAATGCAATGTGCATACGTTTGAACACCGGACCGGGCGCGCCGTTGCCCACCGCTGCGCCGTCCAGTTTGGTCACCGGCAGCACGCCGCGGCTGGAGAACGCCAACCAGATCTCATCCGCCGCGCGCAGCGCTGATTCCGAGACGCGGGCGCTGATGCTGCGAATGGACAGCAGATCGGCCAGTTCAGTCACGACGTCGCGAGTCGTTCCGGGCAGAATATGCTGGCTGTTCGGCGGCGTATAAATGGTGCCCTCCCTGACGATATGAACCGTCGTAGAGGATCCTTCCGTCAACTCGCCTCGCTCCAGCAACACGGTTTCGAACGCCCCGGCATCCGCGGCGAGCTTCTTCAGCAAAATATTCGCCAGCAAGGCGGTGGATTTGATGTCTCGACGCTCCCAGCGAATCTCTTTCGCAGTGATCGCGCTGACGCCGGTGTCGATCAGTGCAACCGGCAATGGATCGAGCTCCGTAAAGTAGCCGAAAAGAGTCGGCTTAAGACCATCGGGCCAAGCATGATTGCGGCCGAATTCGGCGCCGCGGGTCACCTGCATGTACAGAATGCCGTCGAAGGCGGAGTTTTGCGAAATCAATTCCTGGCACAGGTGCGCCCAATCGCCGTGGGTCAGGGGTGGCGGCATTCGGATTGCGTCAAGGCTGCGATTCAGTCTGTCCAAGTGCTGACGTAAGCGAAATGGGCGCGCCGCATAGACCGGCACGACTTCGTACACGGCGTCCCCAAAAAGAAAGGCGCGATCAAAAGGTGAGACCTTGGCCGCCTCGAGCGGCAGATAGTTGCCGTTCAAGTAGCAAACTGGCCGCGGGCCGCTTACGCGAACCATAAGCGGATGGTGTCGATGAGGCGCCGCCACCAGCCCCCTGGGGTCACTGCGCTCAAAGGATGCAATGGCACAGTCGCGAGAGGCTGGCCGCCGGCGAACACGCGTAGAGTGCCTACTGCAGCGTCCGTGCTGAGCGGAGCGATGAGTTTAGGCTGAACATCCACCGCTGTCTTGACGTCGCTCTGGCCCCGCGCCACCGTCACGTATAAATCATTTTGGATACCGATCTGCGCGGGCGACTTCGCTGCTTTCCACACGTGCGCCGTGACGAGCACCGTGGCTCCCTTGACCACCAGCTTAGTCTCGTAGAACGAGAATCCGTATCCCAAAAGTGTCGCGCTGGCGTTCTCGCGCGCTTTCATGCTGCCCGATCCGAGCACCACGGAGACCAAGCGCATGCCGTCGCGATGCGCAGAGGTCACGAGACAGAAGCCGGCCGAATCGGTGTGTCCGGTTTTCAACCCATCGACGCTCGGATCTTTCTCCAGCAATCCGTTGCGGTTTTGCTGTTTTATGCCGTTATGCTCGAATTCGCGTATCGAATAATATTTATAGTACTGAGGAAAATCGCGAATCATCGCGTTGGCCAGAAACGACATATCGCGTGCGGTGGTGTAGTGCTCAGGCGAGGGAAGGCCCGAACTGTTCTCAAAGTGGGTACCCGTCATTCCTAAACGTGCGGCATTGGAGTTCATGAGCTGCGCGAACGTATCCTCAGTTCCGGCAATGCGCTCCGCCAGAGCGATGGTGGCATCGTTGCCAGATTGCACTATCATCCCTAAAATCAGGTCGTTAACCGATACAGGCTTGCCGAGCTCGATGAACGTGCGCGATCCTTCCGAGCGCCAAGCATGCTCGCTTACCATGACCATATCTTCCAACTTCAGCTTGCCTACAGCCAGCTCCTGGAAAACGATATAGGCCGTCATCAATTTCGTGAGACTGGCGGGCTCCATGCGAGCCGTGGCTTCTTTTGCCGCTAGAACCTTGTTGGTCTGATAGTCGACCAGTATGTAGGAGCGCGCGTCGACCTGCGGCGCACTGGGAATCGCAATGGGCGGTGGGGCGGCAGCCGCGGCGGGTGCCGGCGTGGAACTGGCCGCCGGCGCCCAACCCGTGGCGATCACCGCCATCCCGAGGAGACTTACAAGCACTGAACGAAACATGGTTAATGCTTTACCTTGATAAAAGTCGGTGAGTGTACTTTGGTTCGCCGCGCGGCAATAGATGATGCGGCGGTCAATCCAACGCCAAGTGCGGATCGTTGATGCCGGCGCGTTCCAGCGCCGCGACTATGCGATCGAATTCAGGGACGCTAGGCACCGGGCCAATCCGTACTCGATACATCCTGCGCCCCGCCATTTCATCGTCGCGCACGAATATTTTTCCGTAACCGCCGCCGCGCAATTTTTCCATCAGTCGCTCGGCATTTTTCGGATCGCTGAAGGCGCCTGCTTGAATGAAAAGAGCATTTGGGACTGCAACGAGCGCGGCCGTGTCCGTAATCTGCCCCGCGGTCGCGGTAGCGTTAAGCGAGGGCGGCAGCTCAACATTGCGCACCTCGACCATGGCCGTTCCGTTACGCAGCATATCGAGCTTGGAAGCGGCGGTGTAGGAGAGGTCGATGATGCGATTACCGACGAATGGACCGCGATCGTTGACTCGAACCACCACATTGCGTCCGTTTTGCAGATTTGTGACGCGAACATAGGCGGGCAAAGGCAGCGTCTTATGCGCAGCGCTCATGCCGTACATATCGTAAGTTTCACCGTTGGAGGTGCGTACTTTGTGGAAGCCCGGTCCGTACCAAGATGCGACGCCGCGCTCCAGATAGCCGACGCTGGACGACAGGACGAAATAGCGCTTGCCCAAGACCTCGTAGAAGGGCGGGTTGCCTTTGCGCGAGTGCGGCTCGGGACGCGGCACCATCTCCGCTGTGGACTTCGGCTCAGGCTCGATTTGCGCTTCAGGCACTGGAGTCGGAGTCGGGTGTTCCGGGTGCTGGGGCGGGCTGAAGCACGCAGCGACCCCGATGGCGACTGCGGCACAAAACGGCAGAGCAAGCGCGCGCGCCTGCTTCACGGCGATGTCGCGGGCGTCGGGGCGGCGGCGAGTTGCGATGAGTCGTTCACCAGCATGCGTTGCTTGACCGCGGTCGCGAGTTCATAGACCGCCATAGCGTAAAGCGCGCTGTGATTATACCGCGTGATGACGTAGAAGTTGTTATAACCCACCCGCCAGCGCACGCCGTCTTCTTCGTCGGCAGCTACCAAAATCGTCGGAGCCTCCGCAGGCAGTGGGCTGTCGAAGATCACGCCCTTAGAGTTGAGCGAGGCAACCGTCTCGGAGAGGGCCAGTTTGCGGCCGTCCAACTCCAACGCCTTTTCCGGTGCTACCGTGGCCTCGCCAAGGACCGGCTCGCCGGCATTCCATCCGTGTTCCTTCAAGTAGTTGCCGACGCTTGCGCAAACATCGGGCCAATCGCTCCACAGATCGACGCGGCCGTTCGCATCCGCGTCAATCGCATAGCGGCGATAATTCGACGGCATGAACTGCGGCGCACCCATCGCGCCGGCATAGGAGCCTTTGACGCTTTTGGCATCGATACGTCCATCTCGCGTGAGCAGCAGGAATTGCTCGAGTTCATCGCGGAAAAATTTACTCCGGGGAGGATATTCGAACGACAGCGTTACCAACGAGTCGAGCACGCGATAAGTTCCCGTACGCCGTCCGTAAAAGGTTTCCACGCCCAGAATAGCGGCGAGGTACTCCGGCGCCACGCCGCTATGCACACTGGCTTGATCGAGGTCCTGGCGGTGGGCATTCCAAAATTCCACGCCTTCTTGTATGCGCCGTTCGGTGACGAAAATAGGTCGATACTCATACCAGAGCTTGGCTTTTTCGGCAGGTCTGCCCATGGCCTCAAGAATGGCCGGTTGCAACTCAGCACCTCTCAAGAGCTTGCGCAAGGCGCGCTTCTTGAATCCGTAGCTGTCCGCCATGTGGGAAATGAATTCCTTGACGTCGCTGCGTTTCGTATCTATCGCCGCGGCCGGTTCGATACAACTTGCCAACAGGCTGGCAACGCAGAGCAGGGTGTTAAAGAAGGAGGGATGGCGCATGCGTTTACGATCCAATGAGTTTTCGATGGGAATGCAGCGACATGAGGATGCCGAATCCGGCGAGCAAAGTGACCATGGAGGTACCGCCGTAGCTGATCATCGGCAACGGCACCCCCACCACCGGCAAAATGCCGCTGACCATGCCGGAGTTGACGAAAACGTAAACGAAAAAACTCAAGGCAATTGCTCCGCCGGTCAATCGTGCAAAGGTGCCCTGGGCCTGCATCGCCAAATATAGCGCGCGCCCGATTACGACGGCGTATAGCGATAGCACCAATAGTTGGCCGAGGAGGCCGAATTCCTCACCAATGACGGCAAATATAAAGTCGGTAGAACGCTCCGGCAGAAATTCGAGCTGCGCTTGACTGCCGTTCATGTAGCCCTTGCCGAATACGCCGCCCGAGCCGATGGCGATTTGCGATTGGATGATGTGATAGCCGGCGCCGAGCCGATCCGTTTCGGGGTTCAAAAAGGTCAGAATGCGCTGGCGCTGATAATCGTGAATGACGCGCCAGGCGCCGAAGGCGGCACCGCCGAGCAGTGGAATTGATATCAAGATCAGCCGCAATTGCAACCCGGCCAGCAACATCACGATGAGACCGGAGGCCGCAATCAGCAAGGCCGTACCCAAGTCCGGCTGCGTGACAATCATCGCGGTGGGAATCGCTATCAAGACTCCCAGTACAATCAGATCACGGAATGTCGGCGGCAACGGCCGTTCGTGCATGTACCAGGCGCAAGCCATGGGTACCGCCAGCTTCATGATCTCGGAAGGCTGAAAGCGCATGAAGCCGATATCGAGCCAGCGCTGCGCACCCTTGCCGATGTGACCGGTAGCATCGACCACAACGAGTAGCAGCACCCCGAGCACATAGGCAATAGGCGCAAACATGCGCAGATACTGCGGCGTGGCGAACTTCGCCAGGGCCAGCATGGCGGTCACCGCGATGGCAATGTTCGCCAGGTGGTGCTGCACCATTTTCCAATTTTGTCCCGAGGCGCTGTATACGACCAGAATGCCGATGCCGACGATGAGGGCCAAAACGCCGGTGAGCGGCCCGTCCAGCCCCAGGGCGCGCAGCGTCCTGCCGCCCGCCGTGAGGGTTCTGCGGGCGCGCGACGGCGAAAATTCGTCGAAGATCATCGGTTAACGCTCATGCGCTTTGCCCATAACGCTGACCAGCACAGGCCAGAGCAGGGCGCCGATGAAGGGCGCGAGCCAGCGGCTGAATGTGGTCACAGGATTTCCTGTGGCGCCATCGACCCAAAAAAGCACGAATTGGTAACCAGTGAGCAAAGCAAAAATCGTCAAGCATTGCGACAGGACGGAAAATACGCGAATGCGCAAGCGCAAGTGCGTGGCCCATGCGCCCATCAGAGTGAGCGCCAGGGCGTGCTGCCCCAGCACGACGCCATGAATCACATCAAGGGCAAGACCGGAGAAGAATGCCAGTGACAGACCCCCGGCACGCGGCGATTCGATGCACCAATAGAAAACCACCAACACTAAAAAATCTGGACGAAACGCATCGAGCACTGCGGGCAACGGCAACACCGCCAGGGCCAGAGCAACCAGCGCCGAAAGCGCCATCGGCAGCCTCCGGATTCGCGTTTCGCGCATCATTTCTTGGGCGCCGGGATGACTTTAAGCGGCGGCAACAATTCCGCGGCCTGCGGCTTGAGCCACACGAACAGCAATTCTTTGGAGCGGTTTAGGGCGGCGGCCGGCTTCACGTCCACATCGGCGAGCGACTGCGCCGGATCGCGCTTGACCTCGGCGATGGTGCCTACCGGGTAGCCGGCGGGAAATCCGCCGCCAAGGCCCGAGGTAACCAGCAAGTCGCCCGCGACGACATCCGCGCTCGTAGGTAGATACGGCAGCTTCAACCGGTTCGACTCCCCGGTGCCCACGGCAATGGTGCGCAAGCCGTTGCGGTTGATCTGCACGGGAATGGCGTGCGCTGCATCGCTCACCAGGATGACTTCGCTGGTGAGCTGGCCCACCCGGGCGACCTGGCCAAAGACGCCGCCCGAATCGAGCACGGCTTGCCCCACGTAAATGCCATCGCCGGCGCCCTTGTCGACCAACACACGTTCGCGAAAGGCGTCAAGGTCCACATTCATTACATCGCCGATGACGAAGCGGTCCGTCACATTTGCCGTATTATCGCGCAACGCACGCAGCCGCTGCGTTTCGGCCTCCAATGCTTCGTAGCGCTGGAGTCGAAACTGCGCCATGCGCAGCTCCGCCTCCAGCTTTGCCTTATCCGCGCGCAGTACATCGCGCGTGGTGACGCTGTCGCGAAACCAATTCCAGCCTTCGAAGGGCGAAGCGACGGCCACTTCTACCGGATAAGCAACGACCGATAGCAGCCGTCGAATCTTGCCGAGATGATCGTAACGCTTATCGACGATGATCAGGGCCAAGGCCAGCAGGGAATACAGGACGCAGCGGAACAACAGTCCGGTGGTCCGACCCGAGGCGTCGGCACTACGAAAGGCGACCATGGGCGCACAGGCTCCTAGTCGCTTGCATTACTCCAGTCCGAAAATGCCGGGACCGTGCTCCTCGGTCAGCTCGAGGATACGGCCGCCGCCGCGCGCCACGCACGTCAGGGGATCATCCGCTATCACCACCGGCAAGCCGGTTTCTTCCATAAGCAATTTGTCGACGTCGCGCAGCAATGCGCCTCCGCCGGTGAGAACAATGCCTCGCTCGGCGACATCGGCGCCGAGTTCCGGCGGTGTTTGCTCCAACGCTTGCTTGACCGCGCCAACGATGCCCTGCAAGGGCTCTTGCAGCGCTTCCAGGATTTCGTTCGAATTTAACGTGAAGCTGCGCGGCACTCCTTCCGATAAATTGCGGCCCTTGACTGAAATCTCGCGTACCGTCTGTCCGGGATAGGCAGAGCCGATTTCCAGTTTGATACGCTCCGCAGTTGCCTCGCCGATCAAAATACCGTAGTTGCGCCGCACGTAGTTGGTGATGGCTTCGTCAAACTTATCGCCGCCAATGCGTACGCTCGCGGCATACACGATGCCGTTCAACGATATGACCGCCACTTCGGAGGTGCCGCCACCAATGTCGAGCACCATGGAGCCGCGTGCCTCTTGAACGGGCAGGCCGGCGCCCACCGCGGCGGCCATCGGCTCGGGAACAATATCGACGCTGCGGGCGCCGGCACCCTCCGCTGACTCCTTGATCGCGCGCCGCTCAACTTGGGTCGATCCGAAGGGCACGCATACCAGAACGCGGGGGCTCGGGCTCAGGAAGCGATTGCCGTGCACCTTCTTGATAAAGTACTGCAGCATCTTTTCGGTGTAAGTGAAATCCGCAATGACCCCATCCTTCATCGGACGCACGGCGGTGATGTGGCCGGGGGTCCGGCCCAACATGTTCTTTGCCTCGACCCCGACGGCCACGATTATTTTGCCGCCTCGGGTGGGCTCATCCTGCACTGCGACCACGGACGGTTCATTCAATACGATACCGCGCTCGCGCACGTAGATTAGCGTGTTTGCGGTTCCAAGATCGATCGAGAGGTCATTGGAGAAATAACCTCTAAGGCGTTTGAACATAGGGTATTTTCTTGACTAAATAGGGTTGAAAAAAGATCGGCTAATGTAACAACCGACACGACATATCACAAGGCAACGTGTATCATTGCTAGGGCTTAAATTGCGTGAGTTGCCGCGCACTTTCAGCACACCAACTATGAGCCTAACGCGTCACGACGTCGAAAAAATCGCGCACCTTGCGCGACTGTCCATCACTGAGCACGAGATGCCAGTGTACGTGTCCAGCTTGTCCAGGATTGTGGACTTCGTCGACGAATTGTCACGCGCCGAAACCGGCGGCGTTCTGCCGATGGCGCATCCGCTCGACGGACAGCACCAGCGCCTGCGCGCCGATGAGGTGACGGAGAGCGACCACCGTGAAAAGTACCAGGCCAATGCCCCTGCGGTCAGTGCGGGATTATATGTGGTGCCGCGGGTGATTGAGTAACCTTACGTTATCCTTGAGTGATGCTGCATAACCTCTTCATCGGCGAACTCGCCGCGCGCCTTAGCAACCGACAGATTTCCAGCGTGGAACTAACTCGGCACTTTTTAGCGCGGATCGATCGATTCAACCCGGCGCTTAACGCATTTATCACCCTCACGGCGGAGCGAGCGCTCAAGGATGCGGCCGACGCTGATGCCCGGATAGCATCCGGTGAGAGAGGTCCATTGCTCGGCATCCCCCTCATTCATAAAGATATTTTCTGCACCGATGGCGTGAAAACCAGTTGCGGCTCGCGCATGCTCGATAACTTTGTCGCGCCTTACGATGCGACTGTTGTCGCTCGCCTGAGGGCGGCGGGCACCGTGATGTTGGGCAAATCCAATATGGACGAGTTCGCCATGGGTTCCTCTAATGAAACCAGTTATTACGGACCGGTCCAGAATCCTTGGGATGTAACCAAGGTCCCCGGCGGCTCCTCCGGCGGCTCTGCTGCAGCCACCGCGGCCCGCATGGCACCCTTTGCCACCGGCACCGATACCGGCGGGTCGATTCGTCAGCCGGCGGCATTGACGGGCGTCACGGGTTTGAAGCCCACCTATGGTCGGGTGTCACGGTACGGCATGATCGCGTTCGCCTCGAGCCTCGACCAGGCCGGGGTCTTTGCGCGCAGCGCGGGCGATGCCGCCGCGGTTTTGCAGGTGATGGCGGGGTACGACCCGCGGGATTCCACCAGCGTCGATGTAGCCGTGCCCGACTACTCGAAAGATATAAGCAAGCCGCTGAAAGGCTTGAAAATCGGTCTGTTGAGAGAATTCTTCGAGGGCTTGGAGCCGCGCAACGCAGCCCTCATCGAGGAGGCGCTGAATATTTATACCGGACTCGGTGCCGAAACCCGGGAGGTCAGCCTGCCGCACTTGCCCTTGTCCGTACCGACCTACTACGTAGTTGCCCCGGCTGAGTGCTCTTCCAATCTGTCACGCTTCGACGGCGTACGCTTCGGATATCGTTGCTCGAATCCACAAGATCTGATGGATCTTTACAAGCGCTCGCGTGGCGAAGGCTTCGGCGCCGAGGTTAAACGACGCATCATGACCGGCACCTATGTGTTGTCCGCGGGGTATTTCGATGCTTATTACCTGAAGGCGCAGAAGGCTCGCCGCTTGATCACGGACGATTTTCGTTCGGCTTTCGAAAAGGTGGATTTGGTGATCGGCCCGACGACGCCCACGCCGGCTTTCGACATCGGCGCCAAAATGAACGACCCCGTGCTCATGTACTTGAACGATATTTACACCATCGGCGCGAACTTGGCGGGGCTTCCGGGCGTGTCGGTGCCCTGCGGCTTCGTCGAAGGGTTGCCGATGGGCTTGCAGTTGATCGGGCCGCATTTTGCCGAGGCGGTGCTCTTGAATGCCGCGCACCAATACCAGCAAGCCACGGATTGGCACAAGCACGCGCCGCGCGGGTACGAATGATGAGCGATTGGGAAGTTGTCATCGGACTGGAAATCCATGCCCAGCTCGCCACACATTCGAAAATTTTTTCGGGCTCTTCAACGGCGTATGGCGCACCTCCGAACACGCAAGCCAGTCTGGTGGACTTGGGCTTCCCCGGTACACTGCCTGTGTTGAATGCGCGCGCGGTGCAAATGGCGGTCAAATTCGGTTTGGCGATCGATGCCACCGTGACGCGACGCTCGGTATTTGCCCGTAAGAATTATTTTTATCCGGATCTCCCCAAAGGATATCAAATTAGCCAGTACGAGTTGCCTGTCGTGGCAGGCGGCTCACTCAAAGTTATGCTCGAGGACGGTTCGGTGAAGACGGTGGGCATCACTCGCGCTCATCTGGAGGAAGATGCCGGCAAATCGTTGCACGAGGGCTTGGCCAATGCCACGGGAATCGATTTGAATCGGGCGGGTACTGCGCTGCTAGAGATCGTCTCAGAGCCCGACATGCGTTCGGCCAAAGAAGCCGTGGCCTACATGAAGAAAGTCCACACCCTGGTCCGGTATCTGGAAATTTGCGACGGCAATATGCAGGAAGGCTCGTTCCGTTGCGATGCCAATGTCTCAGTGCGGCGCAGGGGACAAGAAAAGTTCGGCACACGCGCGGAAATCAAAAACCTCAACTCGTTTCGGTTCGTTGAGAAGGCCATCCAGCATGAGGTGGGTCGGCAGGTGGAGATCATCGAAAACGGCGGCAAGATCGTGCAGGAAACCCGGCTGTACGATTCCGACAAGGACGAGACGCGTCCGATGCGCTCCAAGGAAGAGGCCAATGATTATCGGTATTTTCCGGATCCTGACTTGCTGCCCGTGGAAATCGACGAGTCGTTCATCGAGGCGGTCCGTGCGAGCCTGCCGGAGCTGCCCGACCAGAAGTCAGCGCGATTCGCAAAGGACTTTGCGCTCTCAGCCTATGATGCCGGTGTGTTGAGCGCCAGCAGGGAACTGGGCGCGTACTTTGAAGCGGTCCTGGCAGGTGTTGGTCCCGGCAATGCCAAGCTGGCGGCGAATTGGGTCATGGGCGAATTGTCGAGCGCGCTCAATCGCGACAGTATCGACATTCAAATGTCGAAGGTAAATCCGCCGCAGCTGACCGCAATGCTGCACCGAATTATGGATGAAACGATTTCGGGCAAGATCGCTAAGGAAGTGTTCGAAGCGATGTGGTCTGAGGGGAAAACAGCCGATGAGATCATCGAGGCGCGGTCCTTAAGGCAAATCACCGATCCCAATGCCATCGAGAAGGTGATCGATGCCATTATTTGCGAGAATCCGAAGCAGCTTGCGGATTACCGGTCTGGCAAGGAGAAGCTTTTTGGATTCTTTGTCGGACAAGTGATGAAGGCCACCGGCGGCAAGGCAAAT
>JANYAD010000130.1 GCA_025355165.1 Gammaproteobacteria bacterium
CGGGAGCCCGGGAGTCGTGCGCGCCGTATAAAACAGCGGGACGCACAAAGCCCAACGCTTTGGCCGATTTCGCATCCGCGGGAGCGATTCCGATGGCCTCCACGGCGTTGCCGGTACCCCATGGTTCCAGCCCCACCACCGCGTATCCCATTTTCTGCAGCGCGAGGGTGGTATCTGCGGAGAATGCAAAGGGTTCTGCTGCAATGCTGTCAGGCCACCATTGATGGTGAAAGCGCGGGGCGTCCACCGCCTCCTGCAGCGTCATGCCGTGATCGATGACATTGACGATGACCTCGAGCACGGTGGTAATGATCCGAGAGCCGCCTGGGGTACCGAGTACCATCACGGGATGACCATCCTTGACAACCAGGGTCGGAGTCATGGAACTCAATGGACGCTTACCGGCTGCCACTGCGTTGGCTTTCCCTTGAACCAAGCCGAACATATTCGCAACTCCGGGCTTGGCGGTGAAATCATCCATTTCGTCGTTTAAAAAGAAACCGCTGCTGCCCGCGATCACTTTGGCACCGAAGCTATCGTTGATCGTAAAAGTGACCGACGCAGCATTGCCCCAATGATCCACCACCGAATAATGGGTGGTGCTTGCGTGCTCATCGGCCGCCGCGGGACCCTGAAGCTCAGAGGAGGGCGTGGCGCGGTCCGCGCGGATGTGGGCTCGGATGGCCGCTGCATTGCTCGGCGATAGCAAGCGCTCGGTCGGATTGTCGATGAAGGCCGGATCGCCGAGGTATGTATTGCGGTCGCGGTAGGCGTAGCGCATCGCTTCAGTCATGACATGCACCGAGCTGCTGGAATGAAATCCCATCGACTTAAGCGGATACCCCTGGAGCACTTGAAGCATTTCGCATAGCGTCACACCCCCGGAACTCGGCGGCGCCGCGGAAAGGATGGTGTAGCCCCGATACGCGCAAGTCACCGGCGCCGATTCGGTCGTGGTGTAGGCTGCAAAATCTTCCGGCGTCAACAAGCCTCCCTGTTGCCGAGACGCCGCGCTGAGCGCCGCGGATATTGCGCCCCGATAAAAAGCCTCTGCCCCGCCGCTGCTGATCGCACGCAATGTGGCAGCCAGATCTGTTTGCACCAATAGCTCGCCGGGTGCAAAGGGCGCGCCGTTGTGTAGAAAAATTGCAGCGACATTCGGTTGCCCGCGGAATGCCTGGGTGGCCTCTGCCAGCACATCCACATCGCCGCGCGTCAATGTAAATCCTTGCTGAGCCAGTTTAATCGCCGGCGCGAGCAGTGCGGTTCGCGGCAGTGTTCCGTACTTTTCGCGCGCCGTCTCCAAACCCATGACCGTTCCAGGCACCCCGACTGCAAGGTATCCATCGATGCTTTTTTTCCCCAAGACCCGGCCGCGGGCGTCCAGAAACATGTCCATGCGTGCCGCGAGCGGCGCTTTCTCGCGAAAGTTAATGAATGTATCTCGGCCATCCGCCAAGTGAATCATCATGAAACCGCCGCCGCCCAAGTTGCCGCAACAGGGATGGGTCACGGCAAGGGCATAGCCAACCGCGACGGCGGCGTCCACCGCGTTGCCGCCTTGGCGCAAAATGTCGGCGCCCACCTCGGAAGCGACGTGCTGTGAGCTCACCACCATGCCGCTGCTCGATTCCAATTCCAGAGGAGCCGCTGCATGGGCGAGCAGGCCGCGAGCCAGGCAAAGAACCCCTATCAGGACAATCGGCATTCGATTCGGCATAGCCGCAAGAATAACTTAACGGCGGGTTCGCGGCAGCAATTGGGCCAAGGCGGCGTCTGTGCCCTGCAGCGTATTTTGGGCAGCTGTCGCAATCGCAGCTTCGCGTGCTATGGTGGTTTGGCGGATCCGGCAACGAGCGAGATGCGATTTTCTTGCGAAGGCTAAACGTGCACCATAGACATCCAATCCAGCGAGGCGCCGCTTAAAAATGAACAACCCGCTGCTGCGCAAACTCGCCAACTTCACTCACCTGTCGGACGATGAGTGCAGCGCCGTCAATCAGTGCTGCAATGACGCCAGCGAATTCGCGGCGCGTGAAGACGTGATTTCGCAAGGGGATCGCACCGGCGGCGTCAAATTACTGTTGGAAGGCTTTGCTTGCCGCTACAAGGTTCTGGAGGATGGGCGGCGCCAAATTGTTGCCTACTTCGTGCCCGGAGATCTGTGCGATCTGAGAGTATTTATTTTGAAGCGCATGGACCACTCCATTGGAGCGGTGATTGCTTCCAAAGTTGCAACCATATCCCCCGAAAATGTCCTGCAACTGACCAACCGCTATCCCAACCTGACACGGGCATTGTGGTGGGCCACCCTGGTGGAGGAGGCCATCGCACGGGAATGGATCGTGAACGTCGGGCAGCGCAGCGCACTGGAACGGATGGCGCATTTATTTTGTGAGCTTTTGTATCGTTTCCGCGCCGTAGACCTCAATCACGGCAACTCGTGCACCTTGCCGCTCACCCAAGTCGAATTGGCGGAAACTCTGGGCTTATCCTCGGTGCACGTGAATCGAACGCTGCAGGAACTGAGGCGACAAAACCTCATCACGCTCGAGGGCGGCACCTTGACCATTCAAGATCTGGAGGCGCTCAAAGAGCTGTCGTTTTTCAACCCCGATTATCTGCATTTGGACTACAGCAGCGAGAAAGCGCGGCAGGTTGAGCGCGAAGCCAACTGATTTGCATCACCGCGTGTAGAAGATGCGGTAGATAACATTGTTGCCATCCTCGCTCATCAGCAGCGATCCATCCTTCAGCTCCACAGTCCCGACCGGGCGACCCCAGACATGGCTGTCGTCGATCACGAAGCCGGTTAGAAAATCTTCGTATTCACCCGTCGGCTCGCCGTTTTTCATGCGAACTCGGACCAGCTTGTACCCGGTTCGCAGGCTACGGTTCCAAGAGCCGTGAAAGGCGACGAACGCATCGCCGGCGAATGCGGCGGGAAAGGCGGATGCGCCGCTGCCGGCTTCGTAGAAGGTCATGGTGAGCGCTGCTGAATGCGCTTGGTAGAGGACATCGGGAACAGAAACTTTGCCCGCCAAGTCGGGGCGCTGCCCTTTCAAGCGTGGATCCTCGTTCGAGCCAAGGTAGTACCAAGGCCAGCCAAAAAAACTACCGCGCTCGATCCGGGTCGAATAATCAGGGACTAAATCATCGCCGATCGTATCGCGTTCATTGGTCGTACACCAAATCGCGCCGTTCGCCGGTTGCACGGTGAGGCCGACGCAATTGCGAATACCGGCGGCGTAGAGAGTGGGCGCTGAAGGAGAGCCGGCGTCGGTTTCGAGCACCGCAGCTCGATCAGTCTCTGCGTCCCACGCGGCACCCAAGCCCCGTTGAGCTTCCCAGGCCTTGATTTGCGCAGGTGTCTTTTTCGACATGGTCTCGGCGACGTTGGAAGCCGAACCCACCGAGACAAACAGACGCTTGCCGTCGCGTGAAAAAGCGATGTCGCGGGTCGAATGTCCGCCGCCGGGCAATTGCGCCACCACCACTTGAGGCTCGCCGCGGGGTTTTACATCGCCAGCCTGATAGCCGTAGCGCGTGACTCGATTTGTCTCGGCGATATACAGCCACTGTGGATTGTGCGCATTCGGGTAAAACGCCAAGCCGAATGGCTCTTTGAGCCCTTGCAGATAAACGTGCGTTTCAGCTGCCCCCCGGCCATCGGGGGCCGGGCGAAGCACGGTCACACGCCCGCCGCTGATTTCGGTCAATAAAATATCGCCATTCGGCGCCAACAGCATTTTGCGCGGGCCCGCAAAGCCGGTTGCAAAGGGCTCGATGTGAAAACCGGGTGGCAAGGCCAGTGTGGCGCCCGCCGGCTTGCCCACTACCGAGGAGTTATTGCGCGATGACGGCGTGGCGTAAGGCGGCGGCAGGGATGCAATGCTGATGCGATGCGATTTCCCCGGAGCATCCAACCGCCAGTTGGCCGTTTGCTGGCTAGTTGCCGGCACTTCTGCCTGCGGGGCGGCGCTCGCCGACTGATTCGAAATGCTGTGCAGGTAGGCAATCAGGTTGTCTCGATCCGTCTCCTCGGGCACCGCAATGAGCATTGCAGTGCCGGGCACCACCGTGGTCGGGGAGGCCAGAAAACGCTGCAAATTCGCCGCTTCCCATACGAGGTTGGAATCCCGCAAGGCCTGCGTGTATGAAAACTGGGGCGCGCTTGCGGCCTTTCTACCCAAAATCCCGGCGAGCGAGGGTCCCTGCGCGCCGCCGTTATCGGCCGTCTCGGCGCTGTGACAAACGCTGCAGCGTTGCTGAAACAGCGCCTTGCCGGCACTTGCGTCGGCGCCGGCCGCCGGCGCAGCCGTTGCGCCGCTGAGGATGCACCAAATCCCTACCGTGATCGCTCTCATACCCGTCCTTCCATTGCTGTCAGTTAGATTTAAATATAGCGCGTCTCGGTACAATCTCACGAGAAATACTTGCGTAGGCATCCCGTCAGCTATTTGAAATGACACTCGTGTTGCTGAGCCTTTGCCGTGGCCTTTGTGTAGGTGGAGCGCTCTCTGCGAGTTCGGTACCCTTGCTTGCTTGGCAGCGGTTGCGTGGTGCTCCTGCCTTTCGCTGCGCATGGGGTATCTAATTGGAACTGGCGCTCGCTGTTCGTCGCGCCCACCATTCTCGATACGGTTCCATAGGTTCTCGTGTTGCTGTCACGCCCGGGGACAAAACTACGCTGAGCAGCTGAAAAATGCGCCTTGATAAAACTATTTCCCGGCCGCTGTGTCTGACCTGCACGTGGTCAGCAACTACAAGGGAGACCGCGGGATGTCTTTACGTTTCTTTGCAATCGCAATCTTCGGCGCACTAGCGGCCCTATCTGCGGTGTCCGCAGTCGGCCCTTCACAGCCGCAACACCTGATTCCCAATCGAGGTGGCGCTGCGCTTCTGTATGTGTCGGGCAGCCGTAGCCTGCAACAGCGGCAAAGCGCAGGCGCCTCGAAATTCGATGCCTCGCTCGCCGAAATATCGCGGCACCTGCACAGCGTGCGCAGTGCTCCGGCATTGCAGGAGCTGCACTCGCTGAGTCCGGCCGCAAGATTCATCCAGCCTGCCGATGGCGCCACACCCCTGGTGCTGATCGATGCCATAACGCTTGGCGATCCGCGGCAATTGGAAACGGCGCTCATGGGTTTGGGTCTGCAGCGCTCATCGCATTATTCAAACGACGTCGGCGGCTGGCTACCCGTCGATCAATTGGATGCTGCGACCGCCTTGATCGAATTGCATGCCATTCGTGCCGCGTTGCTGCGCACCCGGAGCGGCGCCGTTACCTCGCAGGGTGATGTCGCGCAAAACAGCGACGTCGTGCGCTCCAAATATGCGCTCACCGGTGCCGGCATTACCGTGGGAGTTATTTCCGACAGCTACGATTGCTACCCGGTTTACGCTGCCAACGGCGTGCCGGCTGGCGGCAACGCAGGCTATGCAAACAATGGATTTACTGCGACCGCGGCCAGCGATATGTCGAGCGGCGATTTACCTTCGACGGTGACCGTGCTGGCCGAGGCGAACTGCATGAATTATGGCGCGCCGGTTCAATTGCCCTTTGGCGATGAAGGCCGTGCCATGATGCAGATCATTCACGATGTGGCGCCCGGAGCGAGTCTGGCTTTCTATACCGCGGAAAACAGCCAGGCGGATTTCGCTGCCGGCATCGGCAAACTCGCACGCGCAGGGGCTAAGGTCATCGTCGATGATGTGGGCTATTTCGACGAGCCATTCTTTCAGGACGGCATTCTGGCACAGGCCATCGATGCGGTGGCGGCGAAGGGCGTCGCGTATTTCTCCGCGGCCGGCAACAACGGTACCCTGGGGTACGACAACAACGCGCCGACGTTTGCGACACCCGGCACCGGTCAGAACGCCGGCGAACATTTGCTTAACTTCGATACCACGGGCGCGACCACCACAACGGCGCTGCCAGTCAGCATTCCTCCATTGGTGCCCGGAGAATTCGTCGCAATTGTCGCGCAGTGGGATC
>JANYAD010000147.1 GCA_025355165.1 Gammaproteobacteria bacterium
GGATGGCGCAGCAGGCTCTTCGGCGTCATGAGGACGAGGGGCTTGCGCAATGGGCGCAGCATCTGCCGCCGCAACACGTGAAACATTTGCGCTGGGGTAGAGGGGACGCACACCTGCATGTTGAATTCCGCGCACAGCTGCAAGAAGCGCTCCAGCCGCGCAGAAGAATGTTCCGGCCCCTGGCCTTCATAGCCGTGCGGCAGGAACAGCGTGATGCCCGAGACACGGCCCCATTTGGCCTCGCCAGAGCTGATGAATTGATCGATGATAACTTGCGCGCCGTTGCAGAAATCGCCGAACTGCCCTTCCCAGATCGTCAAGCAGTGAGGTTCCGTGGTGGAGAAGCCGTATTCGAATCCCATCACCGCTTCTTCGGACAGCACGGAATCCGTCACCGTAAACTTCGGTTGATTGGATGCCAAATGCTGCAATGGAACGTAGGTGCGGCCGCTGGCTTGGTCATGCAGCACGGCATGACGATGGAAAAAGGTACCGCGGCCGCTATCTTGCCCGGTGAGACGGATCGGGAAGCCGTCCTGAACGAGGCTGGCGTAAGCGAGGTTCTCGGCACAACCCCAATCCAATGCCAAATCTCCGTTAATCATTTTTTCGCGCGACTGCATGATGGCAAGCACGCGAGGATGCAAAACCCAATCTGTCGGATACGTGGTAATGGCCTTTCCCAATACCCGCAAGCGACCCATATCGACGCCCGTTTTGACCGGCTCCCAATCGGCACCCAGGTACTCACTCCAGTCAACGGTATAGCGATTGCCGATAAGCCCCAGAGCCGCGCGCGCCTGAGGTTTGCCCTCATCGAGACCGTTGCGATACTGCTCGATCATCGCCGCAGCGTCCGCCGAACCGATCATTCCCTCGGCAGCAAGTTTGTCCGCATACAGCTGCCGCACGGTGGGCTTCTTGCGAATGACTTGATACATGAGAGGCTGGGTGGCCGCGGGCTCGTCCGCCTCATTGTGGCCATGACGCCGATAGCAAACCAAATCAATGACCACATCCTTGTGGAATCTCATGCGATATTCGAGCGCGAAGCGCGTAACGAAACAAACCGCCTCCGGATCGTCCGCATTCACGTGCAAAATCGGGGCTTCAATCATCTTCGCGACATCGGAGCAATACAACGTCGAGCGCGCATCGCGCGGATCGCTGGTGGTAAAGCCGACCTGATTGTTGATAATGATGTGCACGGTACCGCCGGTATAAAAACCCCGCGCCTGCGAAAGCTGCAACGTCTCCATGATGACGCCCTGTCCCGCAAATGCCGCATCGCCGTGTATCTGCACCGGCAACACCTTGTCCCCTAATGCATCGCCGCGCCGCTCTTGACGCGCACGGGCGGATCCTTCAACAACCGCATTGACCACTTCCAAATGCGACGGGTTGAACGCCAATGCAACGTGCACGTTGCCGAAACCGGTCTTCAAATCGGCGGAAAATCCCTTGTGGTACTTGACGTCGCCGGAGCCGCGCAGTTTGGCAAGGTCGTATTGACCCTCGAATTCGTTGAATAGATCTTGAGGCGACTTGCCCAACAAATTCACCAGCACATTCAGCCGGCCGCGATGCGCCATGCCGATAATCGTCTCCTCGACACCGCTTTTTCCGCCCTCTTGCACCAAATAGTCGAGCAGCGGAATCAGGCTGTCGCCGCCTTCCAGTGAAAAGCGCTTCTGCCCGACGTATTTGGTGTGCAGATAGCGCTCCAACCCCTCGGCCGCCGTCAGTTGCCACAAAATGTTTTTCTTCTCCTCGATACCGAAACGGCGCTGAAGGCGCGCAACTTGAAAGCCGTCCTGGAGCCACAAACGCTCGTCGGTGTCCGAAACGTGCGCAAACTCCGCCCCGATGGTATCGGTATAAATGTACTTCAAGTCGGCGAGGATGCTCTTGAGCGTCGTGCGCGAAGCGATTGCAGTGTTGCGGCTGCCTGTGAAGAATTCGGTATCAAGGTCGGCCGCGGACAGGCCGAAATACTCCAGGTCGAGCACGTAGGGCTTGGCGCGCTCTTGCAGCCCTAAGGGGTCCAACTTCGCGATCAAATGGCCGCGATTCGCGTACACCTGGATGAGACGCGAGACCGCGCCTTGTTTGGCGCTCGCGCCATCTGATGCGCCGACTTGGGGTGCGGCAGCGTTTGGCGAAAGCTGCAGGCGCGCCAATAGGCGCTCGCGGATCGGGCCGTGCGCCACCTCATCGCCGCCGTTGCGCAGTTTGGCGAAATACTCGCGCCACGCAGGCTCCACGCGGGCGGGATCCTGCAGGAACTCCTCGTACAGATCTTCAATGAACCCGGCGTTTCCGCCGGACAGCGCCGTGGTGGCTAATTGATCGGCAAGTGATGGGCTCATGGGCGAACAGGAAGGCGGAAAACCTCAATTAAATCAATAATATGGGAAGGAGAGGGGCTTTATATCGAGCACCTTAGTTTAGCCCAAGGCGGCACAATATGGAATGTGACGGTGGTCGGGCTAATTACAAGAGGGATAGCTCGCCCGCGCTCTTAAGCATCCAAAGCTCGTAGCCAATGAGCCCCGCATAGAACGTCAACACCACGTACAGCACCAGGTCGACGCGCACGACCCGCAGGAAACGGTAGCGGCTGAGGACCACCATCACCACGATGCTGATGCCCGTCATGCTCATCTTGAAGGCCGCAAAGGTGGCCACGCTGCGGTATACCAGCACCGCCATGATGGGATTCACCTCATCGGCGCCATGCTTGAGCAGTATGGCCGTGAGGAATGCATCCGAGGCGCTCAGCAGCAGGATGCCGATGGAAACTGCGAGCAAATGGGGGGAATACCAGTCGACCGGATGGAAACGAGGCTCATCCAGGCGCCGAGCCGGCCGCCGCCGCCGGGGGTTGAAGTTACCGTACAGTACCGACCACCACACGCGTCGTCGTCGATCGGATCGGAGGCGGCGCTCGTTCGTCATTAGTGTTGTCGTCATCGGCTCGGGTCTTCCTTCGC
>JANYAD010000155.1 GCA_025355165.1 Gammaproteobacteria bacterium
AACAAGTGCGTACCGCGACGAAATCGTCGTCGGTTTAAAGACGACCGTCAAATTCTGAAGTCTTAAAGGATTTAGAACAGCGACACCCACCGCAAGTCCTAGATAGCGAATGGCCTTTAGCCACAATCGGCCAAATGAAGCGTGAGTTCCCGAGCTGCCCGTACCGCAAAACGTGGGATACTTCCCCTCCATGGGCGCGCGGCGGTGAACCATTTAGCAGTGCTTGATCGATCAAGCGTTCGTTGCCCAGGACAGTTTCCCGTCTTTCGATGAAGCATGTTGCAAATGGCGTGCATGAAGGCTGCGTGGTCGGTCCTCATGTGCGAGAAATCGCGCGCGTACAAAACAAATCGATGAACCGGTTGAACTACGGCTGCCTCTGGCCGGCGTACTGAGATCCGGCTCTACCTTAACCCGATTAGCGTGATCCGCAGGCATCCCGAGCCAGTCACTGGCGGCGGAGGCGCGCACGTCGGCAGCCCAGAGAATGATCTTTGCCGGAAGGTGCCGGTCAGCGACGCGGACACCGTCCGCGCTGCAGTTGCTCACCGGATGCCTCAAAGCAATTTCAACACCCAGGCGGCAAAGCGCGGCGTGTGCATAGGCGGCCAGGTCTTCGGTAAAACTCGGTAAAATGCGTGGGCCCGCTTCAATCAACACGATGCGTGCCTTTCGTGTGTCAATGTGCCGAAAATCCCCCGGAAGATTGTCGTGAGCGAGCTCCGCGATGGTACCAGCCAATTCCACACCGGTCGGGCCGCCCCCAATGATCACAAAAGTGAGCAACGCGGCCCGGCGCTCGGGATCGAGCTCGCGCTCAGCGCGCTCAAAGGACAGAAGAATTCGTCCGCGAATCGTTGTGACATCCAGTAAAGTCTTCAGACCGGGTGCGAAAGGCTCCCACTCGTCGTGACCGAAGTAGGCGTGCCGCGCCCCTGTGGCAAGCACCAGGGTGTCGTACGCGACTGAGCCGCCATCTTGGAGAAACCATGCGGTTTTGTTTGTCGATGCCGGTGACGAGCGCGAGCAATGTGGTTACCTTCTTGCGTTTACGCAAGAGATGCCGAATTGGCCACGCGATCTCCGAAGGTACCAACGAGGCGGTGGCTGCCTGATACAACAGAGGCTGGAAAAGATGATGATTTCGTTGGTCGATGAGGGTGACGCGAACTGCAGTTCCAGCGAGGCGATGAGCGACTTCAAGACCTCCAAAGCCCGCGCCCACAATGACGACGTGATGGTCTTGAAATTATCCATTGCGTCTACGTCCGTTAGACATTATCACGCAGGTTAAGACGCCGCTTCGTTTCTCTACCGGAGCCCGCCTGCGAAATGGGCGCCAAACGCTTTTGAGGTCTGCAGCGGTGGCCATAGGGTGGTTTCTCGGTGCGTAGGCGAGAAACGCGCAACCAAGCGTGCAATGTGCGAAAGCGCACAGAGCAGGTGCCTTCACTTACGATATAGGTGACTAGAACGAGCAAACACTGAATAGGCGAGGCCGTGAACGCGCCGTGTGGGTTGAACCAGAATGCGACCGATCCTCCGCGTGAGGTGTCGAATATGGTAATGCTGTCCGCTCCCCCCGTCGGTCACTTCCGCGCGGTCGCTTCTTCGTGCCGTAGGTTGCTCGTTCCAAAAGACTTGGAGGCGTCGTCTCGGGATGTGGGCGATCGCCTACATATTTAAGGCAAAAAAGATGGGGTAAAGTCGGTCCAATTGCCAATGCATTACCTGACCGCCAGAGTCAAAACTAATCGAGCGACGAATGTTGGAGCGCGCGTAATGCGCGGCGCATTCATGTAGATAATGAATAAAAAATCGAGAGTTTGATGCTGAAGAAGGATAAGTGGACGGAGAAACTCTCTGAACCCAAGAGAGATGACGGCGCGGGCTCACCGTTCTTGACTCGACGATCAGTTTTGAATGCAGCGCTCTTACTTCCCGCCGCCAGCGTCCTTGGCTGTCGCTCCGCCGCGGACGACCATACTGAGTCGAGCGAGGCTCGCCCTTCGTGGAAATTCTTCACACCCGTCG
>JANYAD010000157.1 GCA_025355165.1 Gammaproteobacteria bacterium
CGGGAGATGTCTTTGCGTCGGCCGACATGGGCAATCCACTGGCGCTGACGCGCCAGGGAAAGGCGGGTACCGTTGTGCTGTTTGCTCGAAATCACTTGTGCGCCATCGTGCGACCCGGGTTCAATGCCACGCCGGAGAACATCCTCACGAAAATGCTCGACCCTGCCATCAAGATTGGAACAGCGACGCCGGGAAATGACCCTGGCGGGGATTATGCCTGGGGGGTTTTCAAAAAGGCGGATGCGCAGCGGCCCGGCAGCCGCGCGACGCTCGAAGAGAAGGCCATCAAGATAGGCAATGTTGCTGGATCGACCCCCGTGCCGCCGAGCGCGACCAACGCGGTGGCGTGGGCGTTCAAGGAAAAGCGCGTCGACATTTTTCTATCGTATTGTACTGGCGGGCGCAGCGTCGCAGCCGAGCTGCCAGGGGTCGCAACGGTTGCATTGCCGCGGGCCCTGGCGGTCGAAGCCAACTATGGGCTGACCCTATTGACCGCCGGTAACGAGAATCGCGCGGCGCAATTTGCGTTTTACATCCTCTCGCCAGCCGGACAGAAAATTCTCGCCGACCATGGCTTCGATGCACCGCTGTTGCCTACGATGTAGTGAAACACACTCGCTCCCCGCATAGCGATCTGCCGATCAGATTCGAGGATGTCAGCTACAACGCAAATACCATCCCCATTCTGGATCGGATCAATCTCGTTTTCGAGGCGGGTCCGCCTACGGTGCTCATTGGGCCGAACGGGTCGGGAAAGACCACCCTGTTGCGTATTGCCATGGGACTGCTCACACCATCAACAGGGCAGGTCACCTGGGGTGGCCGAGGTGTGCATCTCACTGCGGGCGGCGGGTTCGTGTTTCAGCGCCCGACGATGCTCCGACGCAGTGTCGGCGGCAATATTCGCTACGCCCTCAAGGCCGCGTCGGTCCCGCGTGCACTTCATGATAGTCGCATTAGGGAGTTGCTGACCCTGGTTGGGCTCGCAGGCTTGGCTGAGCGTCCCGCGCGTCGCTTGTCAGGCGGCGAACAACAGCACCTTGCCTTGGCGCGCGCACTGGCGGGGAACTCGCGGGTCTTGTTTCTCGACGAACCCACGGCCAGCCTTGATCCGGCGGCAACCAAAGCTTTTGAGGATGTCATTCAAAACATCGCTGCCCAAGGGATCAAGGTCGTGATGTCGACCCACGACTTAGGAGAGGCTCGCCGTCTCGCCGGGGAGGTGGTCTTACTTCACAGGGGACAGGTGGTTGAAACCGGCGCCGCCTTGGTCTTTTTTATGTCCCCACTTACCCTAGAGGGCAGAAAATTCCTTGCCGGAGATTTGTTGCTATGAATCGATGTAACCCGCGAATGCTGCTGGGCAATTGCCTGGCGGTGCTCATCGCGGTCACGGTCATGGCCCAAGCGGCTACCGATGAGCAAAAAGTGATCGTCGTTGCATCGACGACCTCCACTCAAGACTCGGGGCTGTTCGGATATATTTTGCCCTTGTTCCAAGCTAAGACCGGCATCGCCGTGCGAGTCGTTGCACAGGGCTCTGGTCAGGCGCTCGACACCGGGCGGCGCGGCGATGCGGATGTGGTATTTGTCCATGCAAAGTCCGCCGAAGAGAAATTCCTTCGAGAGGGATTTGGAGTGAGACGATACCCCGTCATGTACAACGATTTCGTTCTTGTCGGACCGCAGTCCGATCCTGCCGCGGTCAGAGGCTCGCATGATGTGCTCGCCGCTTTCGCGGCCATCCGGCGCAAGCACGCAACGTTTATTTCACGAGGGGATCGCTCCGGTACCCATCTGGCCGAGCTGGAGCTTTGGCATTTGGCGGGCATCGACTCGCCGGCGAGCGAAGGATCTTGGTACAAAGAGGTGGGGCAGGGCATGGGTGCCGCCCTCAATATGGCTTCGGCGGCCGATGCTTATGTGCTGTCGGATCGCGGGACGTGGCTCGCCTTTAAGAACAAATCTAACTTGAGTGTCGCAGTGGAAGGCGATGAACACTTGTTCAATCAATACGGGGTCATGCTGGTCAATCCCCAGAAACACCCGACCGTCAAAAAGGACTTGGGGCAGCGCTTCATCGACTGGTTGGTTTCGCCGGAGGGGCAGCACGCCATTGGCAGCTACAGGATCAACGGCGCACAACTGTTCTATCCAGATGCGGACGCCCCTCGAGGCTGAGTCCTTTGCACCGCCTGTTACAATTAGGGCAGTGAAACCTCGAATCGTAAAGGCGAAGGCATGCGCTACAGTAAAGTGTCCAGGAACGCCGAGCCCGACTTAGGTTTGCGCTTGCGGTACGATTGGGAGCCGGGCGAGCAGCGCGGCGCGACGCTGGACAATCCGCTCTTCGATCTGCTGACGGCTGTCCTGCAAGACGGGTCTATTCGGCAAGCGGCGCGGTCGTTGGGCTGTTCATATCGGCACGTCTGGGGCTCACTGCGAAAATGGGAACAGTTGCTGGGCGAACCGCTCATCATTTGGTCGCAAGGGCATAGAGCCCGGCCTACGCAGTTTGCCGAGAGGCTCTTATGGGCCGAACGCCGGGCGCGTACGCGCCTGCAGCCGCACATTGAAGCGCTGCGCTCGAACCTATTGCGGGTCATCGCTGATGCCAGCGATCAGCGTCACCAGCTACTCGCGGTACAGGCGAGCCATGACATGGCGCTGTCGGTGCTGCAGCAACATGCCGCGCAGAGCGCAGACCTGCACTTGAATATTCGCTTCCAGGGCAGTGAGGATGCGCTGCGGGGCTTAAATCACCGACAGTGCTTGGTGGCAGGCTTCCACGTGCCGATTTTGCGCGGCGCGGCACCGGTTTTTGCGAAAGCCTTGAAACCCTTGCTCAAGCCGGGGAAGCACAAGCTCATCGGCTGCTCGCGGCGTATGCAAGGATTGATGGTGCGCCGGGAACACGCCCCGCTCATTCGCACCTTTCCCGATGTCATCCGCCACCGTTTGCGATTCGTCAATCGGCAAGTCGGCTCCGGCACGCGCATGCTCATCGATCACCTGATGCACGAGCACTCGATCGAAGCGGGCGATTTGCCGGGATTTGACGGCCTGACGGAGGAGACGCATGGGGCTGTCGCGCTATGCGTCGCCAGCGGCATAGCGGATGCGGGCGTGGGGGTGGAAGCGGCCGCGCTGGAGTTCGGACTGCATTTTGCGCCCTTGGTCGAGGAGAATTATTTTCTTGCTTGTTTGAAGGAGAATCTCTCCGACGAGGCAGTGCAGCGCCTCTGTTTTGCGCTTGCTGGAAACGGTTGGCGCGAAATTCTGGCGAATTTGGCCGGTTATAGGCCGGCTCTGGCGCCCGGCAAAGTCCTGGTCATGACCGAGGCGCTGCCGTGGTGGCCCAAAATAAAATCGCGACCGAAGCCGCCGCAAGCACCTCGCGCGGCGCCGCACGGCGTGCCGCACCGTGAAGAATCGGCGGAGTTTTAATTGCGCGAGGCCTCAGACTTGCGCGTACTCGCCATGGTCGGTCAAGCGCTGCGGACTTGAGTATAGGTTGCAGTGTTTCTCCCTCAAGAAGCCTACCAAAGTCAGGCCCGATGCAAGCGCGAGATTGACCGCCAGACTCGACGGGGCGCCGATGGCGGCGAGGATGGCGACTCCGGTCCGCAGCGCTTTTTGAGTCAGCTCAAAGCTCGCCCGCCCGCTCAATAAGATGATGTGTTCCTTGAGCGGCAGGCGGCCGGCCAGGAGCAGCTCACCGACCAGCTTGTCGATTGCATTGTGGCGTCCCACATCTTCGGCCGCCGTGATCAGATTGCCGGCAAAATCAAACAGCGCCGCTGCATGGATGCCGCCAGTATCGCCGAATTTCGACTGAGCCGACCGCATGCGCTCAGGCAAACTGAACAACAGCGCCAAATCGACGGCACGGGTGTCGGCGATGCGTATGGCCGCCGCCCGTGCAATGGCGGCGTCGAGTCCGGTGGTGCCGCACACACCGCAACTGGAGCCCGCAGAGAAGCGCCGGGTGGCGATTTGGGTTTCCATGTGCACCTCGGGGCGCAAACGCACATTGACCACATTAGGCCGACGGGTGCTCGATTCGATGGCGTCGATATCGGACGCCCGGTTGACGATGCCCTCACCGAACAACAATCCCACCGCCAAGTTCTCATCATCGCCGGGAGTTCGCATGGTGGTGCCGAACGAAACAGGCTCCGGCCCTAGCGCTGGATGATGCAGCATGTACTCGAGGGGTGCTTCCACGGCAACGCGGTCTTCTTTCTCCACTCGCGATGCGACCCCGGCGCGCGATATGCGCACTTTCATCGTGCCGCCCGCGACGGACGGCTCTTGGCCAGGCAGGGTGAATTCAGCGCTGCTCACCCATCCTATGATACCGCTGTTCACTCTTGCGGGCTGCAAAACGGTTGATAACGATGTGTTAAAATTTCGGGCACAACGCCGTGCGCGGGTATCCATGATCAAACTTTTTTCACGCCTACCCTGGGCCGCGCTGTATGCGTTTTCCGCATTCCTCTACTTTCTCGCCTATTACCTCGTGCGGCATCGCCAACACGTCATTCGGGAGCAGCTCGAGAAAGTCTTTGGCCACTTAAGCGCGGCGCAGCGCGTGGCGATCCATAAACAGTTCCTGCGTAATTTTTGCGACGTTCTGGTGGAGGTGCTGAAGTCGGTGTCGATGACCGAGCGGGAGATGAGTCGTCGCATGTTGGTCACCAATGGTGAACTGCCCCGCCGGTATTTGGATGCGGGCCAGTCCATCATGTTCATGACCTCGCATCTGGGCAACTGGGAATGGCTGCTGCATGGGGTTACCTTGCAACTGGGCCACCCGGTCGATGCTGCCTATAAGCCCTTGCAGGATCAGTGGGCGGAACGTTTGATGCTGCGCGTACGCTCCCGCTTCGGCGCCCGTCTGGTGCCGGCAAAGGAGTTGCTGGCGGATTTCTTCCGCCGCCGCGGAGTGGTGCGCGCGGTGGGCATGAACGCCGACCAAGCGCCGGTATCAACTGATCAGCGCTATTGGACGCAATTTTTGAGGCAGGACACCGCGTTTTACGTCGGCGCCGAGCAGATCGCGCGCGCCATGCGCTTGCCGGTGTTGTATGCGCATGTTCAACGGGTAAGGCGAAGCCACTACGAGGTTGAGTTTCGCCCCCTGTGGGACGGCAAAGAGCCGCTTAAGCCCAATGAAATGACCGAGCGTTATGCGCGCGCCTGCGAATCGGATGTGCTCAAGAGTCCAGCCGATTGGTTATGGTCGTATCGGCGCTGGCGCTTGAAAAAGCCTTTATACAGTGCCGGCTGAGGCGCATTTCAAGGCGCAGGAGGCGCTTTGATTTTGCCCTCCAAGTGCGTTGCCAGTTGCGCGATCGTGGGGTAATCGAATAACTCGGTCAAATCGACCAGTCCCGGGAAGTCGCGATCGATACTTTCGTGTATCTCGATCAATTTCAACGAGCTGGCGCCGATCTCGAACAAGTTGTCGGAGACCTCGATCCTTTTGCCCGGCAATGCGGCCTCACATAGTCCTTGAAGTCGCGCCTCCAGACCCGCCCCGGCTTCCCGCTCAGAACCGCCGTGAGCGTCCTTAAGGGCCTTGAGTTGCGCAAGTTCGGCATCGAACTCGCCTTCGATATAGGCCTCCTCCAGCAGATGCCGCTGAACTTTGCCGCTGGTGGTCTTGGGAATGCGCTTAGTGGGTATGACTCGCGCAACCTCGAGGCCGGTGTGTTCGTTGATCAGGCGGCTGACGGCACTGGCAGTGGGCAGAAAATCCGCTGTCGCGCCGCGATGCAGTACGAACACGACCAGCTCCTCGCCCTGAGATCCGGGTTTTCTCACACCGGCAGCCACCACCTTGTTGAGGTCAAGACCGGGCGCACGCTGAGCAATATTTTCCAAATCGTACGGATAGTAATTTTGCCCGTTGACGAAAATGATTTCCTTCGCGCGCCCGACGATATAGAGCGCCGCCTCGTGGAACACGCCCAGATCGCCGGTGTCGAGCCATCCGTTCGCATCGATCGCCGCCGCGCTGGCTTCGGGATCACCGAAATAGCCACGGGTAACGCTGGCGCCACGGATTAAAATATGCCCCACTGTTCCCTCCGGCACGCCCTCGCGCGCGCCGTTGGCAATAAGCAATTCCGTATTCGGTACGATATGTCCCACGCACATGACTTCGAGCGCATCGCGAGCCTGCTCCGGGTTCAATTCTATCGGCATGCCAACGCCTAGCCGGTGGCGGTTAACGCGTATCCAGCGCAGGTCGGAGCCCTGCGCCGGAAATGCGACTGCGAGGCAAGCCTCCGCCAGTCCGTAAACCGGATACATCGCTTCGCGCCTGAGTCCGGTGTACGCGAGGGCGTTCATAAACTCGTTGCACAGCGAAACAGAGATCGGCTCGGCGCCGTTGTAGATGTTTCGAATCGACGATAGGTCGGTATTCTCCAGGCGCCGATCGCCCAAAACTTTAAGAAAATGCCGGTAGCCGAAATTCGGCGAGCAGGTCAACGTGACGCGTTTTTTCGCTGCGGTCTGCAGCCACAGCAAGGGGCGGCGCACGAACAGCTCCGTGGGCATGAGATTGATATGCACCCGGTTTGCGAATT
>JANYAD010000237.1 GCA_025355165.1 Gammaproteobacteria bacterium
GTCGAATTGAGAGCGGATGATCGCATCATGGGTGTGATCAGGGCCGGCACGCCGGAAGCCAGGGCGGCACTGGCTCCGGGGTTGCCGCGCAAATTCACGGCCCGCGCCGCGATGGATCTTGAGTACATCATGATCGATAGCGATCTACTCGATGTACTACTGACCTGGGATCAAACCGGTCAGTACGAAGTGGCAGAGCTGCGCGGCGACGGCCTGGATGTCACCGGCGATTGGATGACCACGCTGCTGCAGACAAAGGCGTTTCACCGAATCCCCCCCGCCAACATTCAAGCAATCTTCATGCGCATGCAGCGCATCAACTATCGCGCCGGCGATATCGTCATCAAGCAGGGTACGGAAGGCGATTACTTCTATGTCGTGGTCGCCGGTAAATGCATCGTGACGCGGGAGACGCCCCTGAACAAGGAAGGCATCAAGCTGGCGGAGTTAAGCCCGGGGGATAGCTTCGGCGAAGAGGCATTGATCGCTGAGGCCAAGCGTAACGCGACCGTCACTATGTCCGTGGACGGCACCCTTATGCGCCTCGGTAAGCACGACTTTCAGACATTGCTCAATGAGCCCTTGTTGCAATGGGTTGATCAGCAGACGGCGCGGGAAATCGTCGCCGGCGGCGGCAAATGGCTGGATGTACGGCTGCCGAGCGAATTTCAGAATTTCCGCATTGACGATGCGGTGAACATACCGCTCTACTTCATCCGATTGAAGATCAATGCCCTGGATAAGAACACCCAGTACGTGGTTTGCTGCGATACGGGCCGGCGCAGTTCGGCCGCGGCGTATATATTGAGCGAGCGGGGCTTCGAGGCTTACGTTCTTAAGGGCGGCCTCGCTGCGAGCGAAGCGGCTCGCACTCGAAGTGCATGAACCGACGCCCGGGCCCGCCGGCGGCAAGGGACCCGACAGCTTCGTTCCAAAGCCGCAGTTCGACTACCAGGCTCCCTCCATGCTGGCGGAGCACAAGTATCTTGCCGTCTTGTTCATCTTCGCGATCATTGCCGCTTTCATTTATTTGATTCGGGCGCCGCATAGGCCCATCAAAATAGAGCCCGCTGCACCCCCGCCGGTCTACATCGAACCGCTACCCCAGCGCTGATGATTCACATGGTGTGAGTGGGTTTATCGCCGCCGAGTGCCCCGGCCAGATAGTTCTCGATTTTCTTTTGCGTGTTACCGCGATCCTGATCGCTGAACTGCACGCCGATCCCTGCAGTGCGCTTGCCCTGTGCACCCTTGGGCGTCATCCAAATCACACGGCCGGCGACGGGCAGCTTCTCTTCTTCGCCCATGAGATTGAGCAGCATGAACACTTCATCGCCCAAACGATAGTTGCTGTTGGTCGGAATAAACAAGCCACCGTTTTTCACGAAGGGCATGTAGGCGAGATACAGCGCGCTCTTATCCTTGATGGTAAGCGTCAGCAGACCGGGTTTATTACTTGGACTTCTCAATTCCCACGTTTCCTACTATAAGGATCACTTCCCCAGTGCAACGCGGCCACCCACCAGCAACGCCTCCAGCGCCAGCTGTTGATTCATACCGGTCGATGCCAGACGCCTGACCTCGCGCGCGGCGTCCAGGAGCTCGAATAGCGCCCTTATCTTGGGCTTAAGTAAAGCGCCAGGCAAGCAGACCGGTTCCGCAGTTTGATGAGATGGCACAGTTCCCATCGATGCACATACGCGCTGTGTGATCCAGTTCTCAAGCCAGATAACCCGGATACCCGGATTAGAGCGTCCCCACTGCTCGGCGAGCAGCGTCACGTCCACAGCACTGTCGGCGAGCGCGGCGATGCTCTGGCGCATGTCGGCATCGATAGCGGCGATTCCCTGCGCCTCCAACTTAAGCGCCAACAGCGGTGCCCCGCCCGCAAGGGTCAGCGCGGCGCGCCAGTTTTTCGATCCGGAAGAATTCGCTTCCAGCCATGCGAGGGCCTCCTCTGTCGAGGGCGGCGCAAGCTTCAGGCGCAGGCAACGACTGGCAATCGTGGCCGGCAACCGGTGGTTTGGTCTCGCGATCAGAATAAGCACGGTGTCATCGGTGGGTTCCTCCAGCGTTTTCAAGAACGCGTTGGCTGCGTTGCTGTTCAAGCATTCGGCTCCTTCGACAACGCCGACTTTGAAGCCGCCGCGATAGCTCTTCGTCGTCAAGGATTCAATGAGTTCGCGTATCTGATCGACCTTGATTTGCTGCGCATCGTCTTGCAAGCGTACGACATGGGAATCGGGATGGCTGTCGGAGCGCAACAGCCTGCAAGATGCGCAGGCATCGCAGGGCCGCTTTGCCCGTGACTCGCATAAGGCCAACGCGGTGATCCAGTTCGCCAGCTGCTCGGCCCCCAACCCGGGCACACTCAGCAATAGCAGGGAGTGCGGCAGGCGGCCGGTGCTGAAGGCGGCACGCAACTGTTGCTGCGCGTCCTTGATCCACGGCAGCGAATTCGCGCTCAGGAAATCCATGAGCGCGCTTTAAGTTGTCCAACGATTAGCGCGCACACCGCGTCGAGGTTTTGTGTCGCATCGATTATGGCGATACGCTGTGGTTCCGCCGCCGCGCGCGCGCGGTATGCGCTCCTCACGCGCTCAAAAAATTGGCCTTTCTCGCGTTCAAAACGATCCTCGACGATTCCCGCATTGCGTTGCCGCGCGCGCCTCAGGGCGTGCTCAACCGGCGCATCCAGTAGGATGGTCAAATCCGGGCGCAAGTCCCCCTGCACCATACACTCCAAAGCGTGGATATGATCGCTCGGCAATCCGCGTCCGCCGCCTTGATAGGCATAGCTCGCGTCGGTAAATCGATCGCAGATCACCCAACGGTCCGCGTTTAGGTTGGGCCGTATGTAGTTGGCAAGGTGCACTGCGCGGGCCGCAAACATGAGCAGCAACTCCGCCGTACCGGGCACTGATTCCTCGCCCACGGTCAGCACCACCTGGCGTATGCTTTCGGCCAGGGGTGTGCCGCCGGGTTCACGGGTCACGACGTGCGCAATACCCTGCCCACCCAAGAATTCGGAGAGGCGCGCCACTTGCGTCGTCTTACCCACGCCTTCGATTCCCTCCACGGTAATGAAACGCGCGGTGCCGCTCATCGCGAGGAACTCTGCGCAGCCTTGCGTTGGTGCGCCACGTACGCCGCGACTGCGGCATTGTGTTGTTCGAGCGTTGAGGAGAAAACGTGACTACCGTCCTCTTTCGTCGAAGCCACAAAATAAATGGCGTCGGTTTTTTCCGGGCGAGCCGTCGCATGAATGACCGCGGCGCCCGGCAGAGCAATTGGGGTGGGCGGCAAACCGACGCGGGTGTAGGTGTTGTAAGGCCCATCGGTGCGTAAGTCCACCGTATGGATGGCGCCGTCGTAGCCCTCACCGAGTCCGTAGATGACGGTCGGGTCGGCCTGCAGGCGCATGCCGATCGCTACTCGATGCAGATAAAGCCCCGCAATCTTCGCAAGTTCCTGCGGCAGACCGCTTTCTTTCTCGACTATCGAAGCCATGATTAGCAGCTCTTCAGCAGTGTGCAGTGGCAGGTCCGGGTCCCGCGACGCC
>JANYAD010000223.1 GCA_025355165.1 Gammaproteobacteria bacterium
GACATGCCCGTGACCGTGGCCGTTGATGCCGACGGTCAACTGTTCGTGACGGATGCTGGAACCGGCTCGCTAGTCGCGATCGGTCTCGGAGGCGTGACAACCACGGTCAAGAGCCGGCTGGACGTTCCAATGGGGCTTGCAGCCGACCCTGCGGGTGGCCTTTATGTCGTCGCCTCGTTCGCGCGGAAAGTGGTGAAGATCGACCGCTGACCGCGCCTAGAGAAAAGCACCTATTCCCTGATCAGGCCAATACCGTCGGGGGCCGACGCTAGATCTTCAAGGACACCGACGGCAAGCAGTGACCATAACCAAATAGGCGTCGACCTCGGGAAGCGACTTTGTTATCCGCGTAGCAACTTTATTTATCGAGCACTGAAGTACCGACTACTCGACCGTGACGCTCTTCGCCAAATTTCGCGGCTGATCGACGTCGGTGCCCTTGAGCACCGCGACGTGATACGCAAGCAACTGCATCGGAATGGCGAACAGGATGGGCGCCTGCATGGCGGTTGCGTGATGCGGCATTTCAATCACCGTGATGCCCTCTTCGCTCTGCATGTGCGCTTTCGGATCCGCGAACACGTACAACTTTCCGCCGCGGGCACGCACTTCGTGAAGATTGGATTTGAGCTTCTCCAACAGGTCGTTGCTCGGTGCGACGGCGACCACCGGCATATCTTCATCCACCAAGGCGAGAGGGCCGTGCTTGAGCTCCGCCGCGGGATAGCCCTCAGCGTGGATATACGAAATTTCTTTGAGCTTCAACGCCCCTTCCATGGCTATGGCCTGCAAAGGACCGCGGCCTAGAAACAACGCATGCCTTTTCTCGACGAAGACTTCCGCGAGCGCCTGGATGGTTGCATCGAGCTTAAGAGTCTTCTCAACGAGACCGGGCAGTTGCACAAGCTCAGATACCAGCGCCCGTTCCTCGCTCGCCGCCGGACCATTCTTGGCCAATGCGATGGTCAGCATCATGAGCGCGGTTAACTGCGTCGTGAATGCTTTGGTGGAGGCAACACCGATCTCCGGGCCTGCGCGCGTCAGCAGCACCAGATTAGATTCCCTAACCATGGAACTTTCGGGGACATTGCAGATGCTCAGAGTTGCCACGTACTGGGCTTGTTTCGCGTTGCGCAGCGCCGCCAACGTATCGGCCGTTTCGCCCGACTGCGAGATGGTAACGAACAGCGTGTCGCGGGTAATCACGGGATCCCGATAGCGGTATTCGCTGGCAATCTCCACCCGCGCCGGTATGCGGCAGATCTGCTCGATGAGATAGCTCGCAACGATCCCCGCATGGAAGCTGGTGCCGCATGCGGCAATGTGCACGGCCTTCACACGCTTGAAGATCTCAGCGGCGCCGGGTCCGAATGCCGCATCGAGCAGCTTGCCGCCCGCCACCCGCTCTTCGAGGGTTTGTGCGATAGCCCGTGGCTGCTCATGAATTTCCTTCAGCATGAAATGCCGGTATTGGCCGCGCTCAACGGCGTCAGCCGGCAAGTCGCTTTCGCGCGTCGCGCGCACGACGAGTACGCCGGTCGCATCCAAGATCTTTACCGAGCGGCGCCGAACTTCGGCGACGTCGCCTTCTTCCAGGAACATGAAGCGGCGGGTGACCGGCAAGAGGGCGGCAACGTCGGAGGCGGCAAAATTCTCATCGATGCCAAGGCCAATGACCGCGGGACAGCCTTGTCGCGCCATGACGATGCATTCGGGATCCGTCTCGCTCAAGACCGCCAACGCATAAGCACCCTCGAGCTCGCTCAACGTTTTGCGAACTGCGGTCAATAAGTCCGGTGAGGACGCCAGATGGTGGTGTATTCGGTGTGCAATGACCTCGGTATCCGTATCCGAGGTGAAGGTGTATCCCAGCCCTTTGAGTTCCGATCGTAGCGCCTCGTGATTTTCAATGATGCCGTTGTGCACTACCGCGACATTGCCGCGCGATACATGAGGATGCGCGTTTTCGGTGGTTGGTATGCCGTGGGTGGCCCAGCGGGTGTGGGCAATACCGATCGAGCCGTGAATGGGCTTCGCGTCCAAGGCCTCCTGAAGAACCCTGACCTTGCCGACGGTGCGTAGCCGCGCGAGTGTGCCGTGATCCAGAACTGCCACGCCCGCGGAGTCATAACCGCGGTATTCCAGCCGGCGCAGCCCCTCCATGAGGATGGGGAGCGAATTTCGCTCGGCGACCACGCCGACAATGCCGCACATAGATCTACCAACGCTGCTTAAAACGGGGTGCTTAGTGTGCCCGACACTGTTAAGAAATCCATGATTTATTCGTCAGTACTTGAAGCTCTATTGTATAGCTTGCTAACTAATATTAGTAACTATATAGTACTGGTAAATGGATGATAGTAGCGACAAAAAGTTTCAAAAAGACCTAAACGGAGGCCTGGTTGGTCTGGTTTTACTGGCCGCGCTCGGTGAACGCGGTGAAGACCTCTACGGATATGAAATTGCCAAACGTTTGGCCGGTGCCAACGAGGGCGTTTCCATTTTCAAAGAAGGCACGATTTATCCGGTGCTGAGGGCACTGTCCGCAGGCGGCTTGTTGACCAGCCGCATTGTTCCCTCCTATGCGGGCCCTCCTCGGCGCTATTACCGCATAACCGAGCAAGGCCGCGCGGTGCTCGCGGAACGGAAGCTCATCTGGACCGCCACCCGCAACTTCGTGGATCGCTTTACCGAGACCGAAACTCAAGCTTCAGGGATAGGACCTTTATCATGAACCGCAGCGCTCCCCGTTCAATCGAGCAGTACTTAAAACAACTACGCGAGGAGCTGAGCGGTGCCGATGCGGCACTGATTCAGGACGCGCTGTACGACGCAGAGGAATACTTGCGCGCCGAAGTGTCCGCGCATCCCGGCAAGTCTGAAGCCGACGTGCTCGAATTGATCGCCTCCACTTACGGTGCGCCCGACGAGGTCGCCAGCGCTTATCGGGACACCGAGATCAAAGTAAAAGCTGCGATGGCTACGCCGCGCAAGATCTCGAAGTCCAAGTTAGGCGCGTTCTTCGGGGTATTTCTGGACCCCCGCGCTTACACCTGCCTATTCTTCATGCTGCTGTGCCTCGCCACCGGAATTATCTATTTCACGTTTGCCGTTGCGGGCTTGTCGCTGTCCGTCGGTTTAGCGGTTCTTGTAATCGGCGTGCCTTTCTTTCTCATGTTTATTTCGGTCGGGCGCGTGGTGTCGTTGGCAGAAGGTCGTCTCATTGAGGCCATGACCGGGGTGCGCATGCCGCGGCGGCCGGTGTACCAGGGCTCGGCACTGCAATTCTGGCCGCGCATACGCGAGATGCTCAAGGATCCCCGAACTTGGACGACGATTGCGTACTTCATCCTAATGTTGCCCATCGGGCTCGTCTATTTTGTCATCGCCGTTGTCGGATTGTCGGTGAGCCTGTCCTTCATCGCGCTGCCTCTCCTCGCCGCCCTCGCCCAAGTCGGATGGTTCGGCTTGAGCGGCGTCCAAGTATTCTCGCAAATACAGCCGCAGTGGCTATTTGATTCTAAGTTGGCCATTCCTGTATTAGGCGTGGCGGGAGTTTTATTGCTGACATCGCTGATGCACTTAGCGCGAGTGGTTGGGCGGCTGCATGCCATGTTCGCCAAGTCCATGCTCGTCGCGCGCACTGCGCCGAATACACTTTAGGAGCGCGGCGGGCAGCTCACTGAGCGGTGGCGGGCGTTACCGATCCACCCAGCGCTTGGAACAGCGCTGCGGTATCAGTCAAGCGGCTCGCGCGAGCCTGCAGCAGCGAGATGACCGCCTGCTGATAGGCCTGTTGCGCGCTCAGCAATGCCAAATAACTCACTGCCCCGAGCTCGAGCTGGTGTCGCGACACCTCGAGACTTCTCCTCGCCGCGTCCTCGGCCCTTCCTGCCGCATTCATCGCATCGGCATCCGTGTCGAGCGCATGCAATGAGTCGGCGACGTTTTGAAAGGCGGTCAACACCGTTGATTTGTACACCGCTCCGGCTTGATCCAGCGCCGCCTCGGCGGCGCGCTTACGATGCAGCAAGGTGCCGCCGGCAAATAGCGTCTGAGTGGCCGTGCCGCCGATAGCCCAAAATCCGGTGCCCGGCTTGAACAAGTCCGCCAGGAAGGTGGCCGTGCTGCCCCAGCCGCCGGTAATGGTGACCTGCGGCAGCATGTTCGCCATCGTCACGCCCACTTGCGCCGTGGCGGCGTGAAGCTGCGCTTCGGCGGCCCGAACATCGGGACGTCGCTCGATGAGTTGCGCGGGTACGCCGAGAGGTAGGTCGGCGGGGAGCCTCAATTGCTCCAGCTCCAATTGCGAAGCCTTGAGTTCCGCCGGCAGGTGACCGGTGAGCACGGCCAACTGGTCGCGCGTTTGTTGCAACTGGCGATTCAGGGGAGGAAGGGTCGATTCGAGTTGCGCGAGAGCCGCCTCTTGCGCATACACCTCGACCTCGGCGATGGCACCGAGCTTCAGCTCGTCCCGTAGCACCGATAAGGATTCGCGCTCCAGCGAGATCATGCTCACGGTCGCCGCCGCTTGCGCTCTCAAGGAGGCTTCCAGGATGGCCGCGGCTACCACATTGCCGGTCAACGTCAGATAAGTGGCATTGAGTTGGAAGCGGGTAGCCTCCGCCTGCGCCGCCAACGATTCGACCAGTCTTCGATTTAGACCGAAGATGTCGGGAACGTAGCTTACCGTCAGCTGAGGCGTGAACAAACTATAAACCGGCGCAGTCGAAGCCAAGGTCGGCTGCAGCACGCCCACCGCGTCGCGATGCCGGCTCGCATCGAACGCGCCTTGCACAGTGGGGAAGTAGCTGCCGCGCTGCGCGGCGGTATTCTCCAGTGCCTGGCGCAGCGCCGCCTGCGCGGAGCGCACGTCGGGATTTAGGCGCAGCGCTTCGCCGACCAACGCGTCAAGATCGGCCGACCCAAACAATGTCCACCAGTTTGTCGGGACATCCGTGTCCGCCAGGAATTTCTGAGCCTCGCCGCCGGGACCCTCCGCGGATGCCGTTTGCGGGGCCAGCGGTTCGGCGGTGTAGCGCTCCACGTGCGGCGGGGCCGGCCGGTGAAAGTTGGGCCCCACGCACCCGCAAAGCGTCACCGCCATCCAGGCAATTTGTGCAAGGCGCGCCCGCTTCACGGCGCTACCTCTGTGGGCAGTTCCTGCGCTTTCGAAAACTTCAATATCAACACCGGTAACACCAGCAATATCAGCACCGGAGCGAGCAGCATACCGCCCACCACCACCAGCGCCAGCGGCCGTTGGACCTGGGAGCCGATGCTGGTGGAAAATGCGGCCGGCAGCAGGCCCACACACGCCACGATGCAAGTCATCATGACGGGGCGCAGCTGCGTGCGGCAGGTCTGCAACATGGCGCTGTCCCGATCAAGGCCTGCATCCAGGCTTAAGTGGTAGTACGACAAGACCAGGATGCCGTCCATGGCGGCGATCCCGAACAACGCCACGAAGCCGATGGCCGAGGAGACACTGAAGGGGGTGCCGGTCACCCATAGCGCGAAAATGCCGCCGAGCAGTGCCATGGGGATGACGCTTGCGGCCAACAGCGCATCGCGCAAGCCGCCGAAATTTAAGTAAAGCAACAGCAAGATGAGCGCGATCGACAACGGCACGGCGATCCCTAAACGCGCGGCCGCCTCCTGCAGGTTGCCGAATTCACCGACCCATTCCAGGCGATAGCCACCGGGCAGAGGGACCGAGGATTCCACCGCGCGCTGCGCCTCGAGTACGGCGCTGCCTAAGTCGCGGCCACGCACGCTGAACTTGATGGGAACATAGCGCTGCTGCTGTTCCCGAAAGACGAATGCCGCGCCGGATACCAGTTTTACGGTCGCCACGTCCTGCAGCGCAACCTGGATCGAACCGCCCCCCGTACCCGGCGCCGCAATGGGAATGCGCTGTATGGCATCTAGATTTTGTCGGAAGGGCGCCGCCAATCGCACCATCATCGGAAAATGCCGATCGCTACTGCCTTCATACAAATCGCCGGCGCTCTGTCCCCCGATCGCCGCTTGCACAACGGCATTCACATCGCCCGGTGCGAGACCGTAGCGTGCGGCGCGCACCCGGTCGACATCGATGCGGATGGTCGGCTGCCCCAATGAACGCAGCACCGCCAAATCGGTGATGCCTGGCACCTTGGTCAATTCCGCCGCGACGCTGTCGGCGGTTCGCTCCAGCGTTTCCAAGTCGTTGCCGAAGACCTTGACTGAGTTTTCGCCTTTAACCCCTGAGGCGGCCTCCTCGACATTGTCTTGGATGTACTGGGAGAAATTGAAGTCCACGCCCGGGAACTGCTGCTGCAGCGCATCGGTCATGTCCTTCGTGAGCTTGTCCTTGTCCACGCCCGACGGCCAGCTGTCGAAGGGCTTGAGCGGCACGAAGAATTCCGCATTGAAGAAGCCGGTGGCGTCCGTGCCATCATCCGGCCGGCCGTGTTGCGACACGACCGATTGCACTTCCGGATAGTTAGCCATGAGCCGGCGCATTCGATTCACGTAACCATCGCTTTGCTCGAGAGAAATCGATTGTGGGAAAGTAGCGCGTATCCACAAATTTCCTTCTTCTAGCTTCGGCAAGAATTCCAACCCCAACGAGCGCACCGCGAACACCGCCAGCGCACCGATCAATGCCAACGCGGCGAAGGTGACAATGCGGTTTGCCAGTGCGAATTCGAGTGCCGGCTCGTAGGCGCGGCGCAGCCAGCGCACCACCAGAGTTTCGCGTTCTTCCAACTTGACTTGAAGCAGCAGCAAGCTCAGCGCCGGCGCGACGGTGAAGGTGGCGATCAGTCCGCCGGCGATGGCATAGGCATAGGTCTTCGCCATCGGTCCAAAAATATGTCCCTCGATGCCGGACAAGGTAAAGAGCGGCACGAATCCGGCGATGATGATGGCGGCTGCGAAGAAAATCGATTGGCTGACTTCGGCGGCAGCGACCGAAATCGTTCCGGTCTTGCCGCGAAAACCGCTGCGCACCCGGATGCGGTGCAAGGTGCTGGGACCGCGCCCCTGATGCGCGGAGGCCTCGGCCAAATGCCGGTAGATGTTTTCGACCATGATCACCGTCGCATCCACCACCAAGCCGAAGTCGATGGCGCCCACCGATAAAAGATTCGCCGATTCGCCGCGCAAGACCATCAATCCGATCGCAAACGACAAAGCGAACGGAATGGTCATGGCGACGATCACGGCGCTGCGGATATTGCCGAGAAAGGCCCACTGCAGCAGAAAGATCAACACGATGCCGGCGAGCATGTTGTGCAGC
>JANYAD010000235.1 GCA_025355165.1 Gammaproteobacteria bacterium
CTCGAGGGTCAATCCGGCCGCAGTCCCAAGGTCGGCCCGAGCTCCATCAAACCCAAACTTGCCAACACCCCAAAACCTGCCCATTCTTAAGCCCTCTGGGATGTCTTTTTCAACCACCTAAGAGTGGCTCTATTACGCCGATCATCCCCGGCTTCATTACGCCGATCGGTGACATCTGAGCCCTGCTCCAGTTTGTTCCCGGTACGCCTTGATGGCTTCGATCCTTTTCCCAGGCGTTAGGGCGAGCGCGATGACTTCTTGGCTTGGCGCCACCGGGGTCATGTCCGGCTCAAAGTTCAGATGCTTCATCAGCTGGCCGAGCTTGATCTCGACTTCTCGCAGCCGCTGCGTCAGCTGTTGGTGATCAAACACCCACCCGACTCCGCCCATTGCGAAAGCCAAAACCCACAATAAATTGTTCATAGGGAGTCCTTTGATTGAACGGAGACGTCGCAAGCGGCGCCTCGCTTTCGAATCTTCCCGCCCTTCAGCCTAATCGTCCAGCTCGACATTCCAGCCCGCAATACGGGCGGTCTCGGAACTCGTCGCGATGCGCTGGGCGCAGATCGACCTGAAGGCGAGTCTCGCCCATATCGCGTCTTGAAAAGCGGAATCCCACCCCGCAGCCGAACCGAGGTATGCAGCTGCTACCGTTGCGGGAATTGAAAAAGCCAAAATCGGGACTCCCTGTACCTCTTCGTCACCCTGCGCGCCGCGAGCTCGCCGCCCTCCCCTTCCCCATCCATCCGCACATGCTTAGGCACTCGACCGGCTAAAAGCTTGCGTACGACGGCCATGATACTTGGGCGATCCAGCCGTTCTTAGACCACAAAACCTTACTCATACAGTGCGCAGCGCCTCGCCACCACATAAGATTAGCCGCGCCGCATCAGCGCAGTTTCTTGCGCGCTTTTACTTGAGCCACGCCTTCCTGGCGAATCGTATTTCAATCATCGCTCGTCAATTCTGTCTCCTCGCCTCTGCGTCCCTCTAAGAGCAACCTCTCGAGGCGCGCCTCAGCTGTGCGTTTTTGGTCTGCGCGAATCAATTCACAAACATACTCGCTTGCACTGCTGTAGCGAACTGTCGCAATCCGGCTATCAACGAACTTTTTCAATTGGTCGGGAAGAGAAATGTTCACCTTTTCCATAAAGATCTTCTAATGCGGAGTATGGGTAAGTGGAGCGATCTATCGACCCGAAAGTTACGGGGAATCTTTACCCGCTGGTATGTTCTCGTACCCAGGCTCGCCAATCCACTTCTTCTGAATTTTGGAGGGACACTGCACCCGCCCAGTCGGAACCCGGCATGAACAACATCACGTTATCGCAGTCCCACCTCGCCGACGGGGCGATCAAACCATCGAGATTTAGATGCCCAATGGCCGTGCCGATAACTTGCGTGCGTTCATAGTTGATATCCGCGTACCTGTTCCAATCGACACCCAAATCGGTGAGATCCGCACGCGCAAGCCTGAGTATCTCATGCGCCCGTGCGCTCAGTTCGTGCACCATCACCTGCTTGGAAGGAACCGGCGTCAATAATCCCCAGTGATATGCGATCTCGGCGATGGCTCCGTCCTTCTCCACGCTCGTGTACAGGATTGGCGTTTCATCCGGCAGCATCCAGCGGCCGCCGATAACCGACGGCGTTAAAGGATCCAGGCCGCGGCGCGTGGCGCGAAATACGGTTGAGTCGATTCTGACGGGCGCGAATGCCGCGAGACGCTCAAGCAGTTCTCGATCGTGCAGCATTACTTAAGTATGGGAAGAATCAGTGGCGATTAAACGAAAACACCCTCTTCGATCTGCTGAATCACCTTGATAACACTGTCCGCGTGCCCCTGCTGGATCAGGTCCGCAGCGACTTTCCCGTCGAGTAATTTCTGGCGCGAGAACAGCCACAACCGGGCTTCATCCGGTTCGTACAAGTCAGCAAGTCGCTCGACCACATATTCCAAGTCCAACAACATCCGCTCCGCCTCGGGCCTCGGGAAAGCCTTGCCTAAATTCCATCGCGACACGGTCTCGGGACGAATCTGCAACACCTTGGCGACGTCCACCGACCGAATCGAGCCCTTCTGCTCCAAATTCTCCAGCTTTCGAGAGATCACATTGGCGTTCATAACATTACTTCCATATATACTAGTAGGACGGCGTTTCGAATGACATTTTCACTGCGCTTATACTAGTCACCTTCATGTGGAAAGTCCAAGATAGCGCCGGACGCGGGAAAACGATAAAGCCCACCGTAACACCGTTCCTTTGGCCGCTGTTACCTTCTTGAGCTACAATGCTTGCTATAACATAACACGCGCTGTAATATCCGGCGAATCCGTGACTTACGGGGTATTGCTTAAACATAATGGCAGCGAACGCCGATACTGTCTTTGAGTCGGGAGCCCTGGCGGAGCCCCGCGCCCCCGTCGATTCCCACGCTATTGCAGATCTGGCGCAACGCGCTGAACGCCTTAATCAGACTATTCGTGACCGCGCGACGCATCCTAATCATCGCAAGACCTTAAGAAAGTTCGTCGGCACGGAAGTGGCGGATCTGCTCGATCTTAAAGTCGAAACACTTTATCGACGGCTCGATCGGCACCCTACTCTGCCGCAAGGCATTACGCCGAACCCGCGTCGTCGAGACTTCACGCTGCAAGAGATTTACGCCCTCCGCAAGGCCTTTGATTTGCCGCCGAAGCGAGCGCCCGGGCAGCGGGGCTTGGTTGTCTCAATCTGCAATTTCAAGGGTGGGGTGGCGAAAACCACCACCGCCGCACATCTTGCTCAATACCTAGTCATGCATGGCTATCGGGTACTGCTGGTCGATCTCGATGCGCAGGCGAGCTTAACGCAGCTCTTTGGGATCTTGCCGCACACCGAAGTGGGCGATGAGCAGACTGTCCGCACTTTCCTCGAGGGCCCGAACTTTCGCGGAGAACCGAGTCCGCAATGGACTGGGGATTTGAGGTACGTGGTGCAAGAAACGCATTGGGCAAATCTTGATTTGATTCCTTCGAATTTGGGCGTGTATGGAGCGGAATTCGCGATTGCTGCGCGCCTGCGGGATGAAGACGGATTCGCCTTCTATCGGCCGCTCTCGGAAGGACTCGCGCCGCTGCGCAACGATTATGACGTTATCATTCTGGATACTGCACCTTCGCTGTCGTTCGTGAATTCTAACGCCATGTTCGCCGCAGATGGGCTCCTGATTACGTTACCTCCCGCGATGATTGACCTGCAATCATCATCGCTCTTCTTTGAACTCGTGGCCGAGCTCATGGAGAATTTCAATCGCACCGAGGCCTCGCCAAAGACTTACGATTTTGCCTCCGTGCTGCTCACCCGCGTGAAGCCCAAAGACAAGACTCACGCCCAGATCAGCAAGTGGATCCGTCAGTATTTTCCGCAAGAGACCTGCTCACAAACCGTGGTCCAAAGTTCTGCGCTTGAAAAGGTCGGTCCCGATCTGATGACCCTGTACGAGGTCGATGATTACGATGGCGACCGCCGGACTCTAGAGCGCGCGATCGAGGCCATGAACAGTGCCAATGGCGAAGTGGAACTGCTCATTCGTCAGTCCTTAGAAGCCCGTGCTGAGGCCTCCTCACGCGCAACTGTCGCTTTGAGTTCAGAGCGGGACAAAGATCCATGAGCACGAAAGCGAAGGATCGCCGCGCAGCATTGGATGAGTTGCTAACCACGCGTGCCAATGTCGAAGCCGCCCCGCGCCCTGCCCTCACCACCAGGCATTTGGGGCCAATCGCTGAGCAGTCCAATATTTACGCGGAACACGTGGCGACCCGGGCGAAACTCTATGATGACGCCAAGGCCAAGGGTCGACTCATATTGGAGCTCGATCCGAAGAAGATTCGGGCCACGGAATTTCGCGATCGCCACGATCGTTCCCTGCTTGCCTCTGACCCCTCGTTCGTTGCCCTATTGGCAAGCCTGAAAACCCACGGTCAGCAGGTTCCCATTCGGGTACAACCAATCAAGGGCGCCCTGCCCTTTGAGTTCGAAATCATCTCCGGTCATCGCCGCCATGCTGCCGCTTTGCTGCTCGATGCGCAGACTCCAAGTGGCTATCTCGTCTTGGCGATTGCGGACGGCAACATCGCTGACACGCGTGACCTGGTGCTGAAGATGTTTCGTGAGAACGAGGAGCGTCTGGACCCGTCGCCCTACGAGAAAGGCCAATCGTTTACACAGTGGCTTAATGCTGGAGTTTTTGAGAGTCAGCGCGAGCTGGCCGCCGCGATAGGTTTAGGCGAATCCGCGGTGGCGAAGTATCTGTCCGTGGCATCGCTACCGATGTTGGTGCTTGCCGCATTTGGCGACGAACGCGCTATCGCCATGAGCTGGGGCGCGCCCTTAAGTCAAGCTTTGAAACTGAATGAAGCTGCAGTGCTGAAGGCCGCCGAGCGTCTTGCACAACGACGGCCGGCCCCCACACCCGACGTGGTGATGAAAGCACTGGTGAGCGCCGCAGCCGAGAAACGAGCCACCCGCGGCACCTCGCGGGAAGAATCGGTGCGCATTGCCGGGCGCGTCCCTCTCAAGGTCGGATCCGGACGCAATCGCATCGTCCTCAAACTGGCCCATCTAGATGAAGCCATGCAGAAGCAATTACGCGAGGAGCTCAAGGACTGGGCTGAAGCGTGGCTCCGAAAAAGGCTAGAGCCATCTTGAGGCTAATAGCCCCCAATCACCTCATGCGAAACCCCGGACAACCGGGGTTTTCGCGATTCTGGGGCAGCGGTTTTCCGAGTTTACGGCCCATGGCCGGATCTGCGCCGTTCAGCCTTGAGCGCGCAAACTTTCCTGCAGGAAAGTTTGTGTTGCGATTAGACACTAGGGGTAAATCGAAAAACTTTCCTGCAGGAAAGTTCTTAAGAAAGGAGGGCGTTATGCCACCGCCTGAATAAGAAAGGCCCCTACACGGGGCCTTTTTCATTTCTAGTTCGAATCGCGGGAATGCGAGTCAAGCCCAGAAACTACACACTTTTAGGCTAAACCCAGCATCCCGGCGCGTCAAGCGCCGGCCCCTCGATTCCGTGGCAATGGCAAGAAAAAATCGCCTGCATGGGCGAGGGGATAGTTATGTCGATCAATCCTGCACATGATCCAAGGTCTGCTTTGGTGAAGACAAAGTACTTCAGCCTGCATCCGAAGCCGCTGGAACGCTGGCTGTGGAAGCAAGATTTACCGCCCACGGCCGAGCGCGTCTTCTGGCTGCACTGGGAGGCCGGCATGCAAAACGGGGATTGGTGCTCCGAGATTCCCCTTAAACGGGTGGCCCTTGAGTGCTGCATCAACCTCTCTAGTGTTACGCGCGCCTATCAGATCTTGAAGAGCCTAGAGCTTATTAAACGGGAAGATCCTGGCCGGGATCCGAATAATCCGTTCCAGCAAGCGACTGCGATCACCGAAGTGCGATTGCCGCGCGAGCTGGTGAGTGAGCTATCGCAGAGTCCCAATCGGCCCGGCAAGGCAGCAAAAACCGAGGACCAAGGCCTTCAGGCACCATCGGAACCGGCCCCCGAACCTGCACCGGGGCCGGTTACGCGGCGTTCGAATCGCGAGGAAACGCAAGCGATGTGGAGCAGGGCGTCCGCGGCCGAGCGCGCCAAGTTCTTTGTCGCCTCGCGCGATCGGATGACCAGCCTCGAATTCGATACTAGCACCCGATTAACGCCCGAAGATCGCGGCGCTCTTTTAGCTCAGCTGTCCCAGGTAGCGGCAGCCAGGCCGGCAGTGAGCGCGCTCAGGCCTGTGAGCGCAGCACCCACACTGAAAGGACCGCGTCGCCTAAGCGTTTTGGAGATTACGCGCACTCGCAAGCAAGTCCTGGAGCTGGTGCCGGCGCCAGGCGCGCAGGAGGTTTTGCGGCAGGTGCTGTGGGCGGTGGAGGAGGGTGCTCTACAACGCTTCAGCGCGGCGATGGCGGTGAACATCGCCCTGAAGAAAATACGCGAGGGCGCCTGGGGGCGACCCAATCGCATGCCTCCTAATTGGATGCCGCGGGCGCAGCCTAAGATGTTTGCGCACCCCGAGCCCTGCGACGCTGCATAACGAATAAGGATTTATCCGGAAGTGTTTAAATCAAAGAACCAACCTTATGGGTTTTAAAACAGGCCGATCCAAAAGAGGCACTGACCCGTGGAACAGCCTCGTGAAACATACCTTCAGATTTTTCCCAGAATGATCAATCACTTACCCAAAGCAAGTGCATATCAGAAGGGCTCCCAGAGCGCCATGTGGCCCAAGGGAAACATGTTCCCTTTGTCGAGGAGGAACGGTAGAGTTGCGGTATGAATACGCGGCTTACCGAGACTCTTATTCGCCGAGTTTGCGCTGAATTGATGGCCAGAGATCAGAAGGTCAGCGGCCGACAGTTGCGACGAGAATTGCTCGATCGATTTGGGGCAGTCGGTAAGACCGAACGGGTCTTTGCGGTATGGCGCGAGGAAGCTCAGAAAGTGCGGCTCGCGGCCGAGCAGCCCACCGATATACGTGAACTGCAAAAACGCCTAATCGTTGCCGAGGCCGCCGCCGCCCAGAATCTTGCACGGGCAGAGCTTGCCGAATATCGGGAACGCGCACACCAAGATCACTGGGCCATGGAAATCGATCGAGTGAAACGCGAACTGGCGGAAGCGCGAGGCGGCGCGGCCGGGGAGCAGGGCAGGGGGTCCAGAAGCTTCCCCGTGTAAGGGACGCAGATGCTTCTGTGGACGAGCAAGGGCACTGCACCGCGGCCTCAAAAGAGGTGCAGATTTGCCTCTAAAAGTGTGCGCTTGAGAAGTTTTGAGGCCTAAAATGGGGTTAAGTCTTGCCGGATAAGGCGACCCATCAGGAGCCACGCGATATGAACGAAAAACGATGCCCTACCTTGCTGGCTTGCGCGCTTATCTTTTCGCTGGCGACGCCTGCTGTGCTCGCCGCCGCGGCCACGTCCGAGACTTACAAAACCCCGTTAAATCCGTATGGTCAGCCGGATCTTGAGGGCACCTGGACGAACGCATCTTTGACTGTGCTCGAACGCTCGACAGAGTACGGAACACGCAAGGTAATGAGCGCGCAAGAGGTCGCCAAGACCGAAGGCACTATCGCGCAGTTGTTAGCCGCGGATAACGCACCCAGGGACCCCAAGGTGAAGACCACCGACTTACCGCACGAGTGCGGCCTGGGGTTCAGTGGCGCAGGGTGCGGATACAACGTGGCGTGGATCGACCCCGGCACTACGGTGATGCGGGTCAACGGTGAGCCGCGAAGCTCCTTTATTACGGAGCCCGCCAACGGGCGGCTGCCCCCCTACAAGAGCGGTGTCGCGGCACCGGGAATGGAACAGTATGCGCACCGCGGCGAAAACCCGGAGAACATGGCTGTCTCTGAGCGCTGCTTGAGCTCCTTTGGCTACAGCGCCGGACCTGTGATGCTGCCCTTGCTTTACAACAATAATTACGAGATCGCGCAGACTAAGGATACCGTGGCCATTGTCGTGGAAATGGTGCACGACGTGCGCATCATTCGTATCGGCGGCAAGCATCGCAGCGACGGACTGCGCCCATGGATGGGCGATTCCATAGGCTGGTACGAGGGCCTAACGCTGGTGGTGGAGACGACCAACTTCCCGCAAGCGACGGCGCTGTTCGGCGCTTGGAAGGAGCTGACGGTCACCGAGCGTTTCACCCGTGTGGGGCCGCACCGAATTCGCTATCAATTTAAAGCTCAGGATCCGACGGTCTGGGATACCTCGTGGGGTGGAGAATACGAATTCAGCTCATCCAAGGGTCGAATCTTTGAGTACGCCTGTCACGAGGGCAACTACGCACTTGCAGGCATGCTTGCCGGCGCCCGTGCGGATGAAGCAGCCGCGGCCGCTAAGGGGACCGCTGCGGTGCCACGCGCTTCCGACACCTCCACCAAGAAGCCCTAGCGCGCGGGGGATTGGGAAGCTGTGATGCGGCGGGAGCACGAGCCATGCTGGACAAAAGACGGCCCGCCGCGATGAAATGCGGCATGACCCGTGAAACTCGAAGCTTCCATAGTTATTCCTTCCCGGCAAACCGAACTTAGGCTCGTGCCCATGCGAACTTATCCCTGCACGGAAGACGCGACACTCATTCCCGTTGAGCCAAAATTCTTGCTTTTACCCTGCTTGCCTTATGTCCAATGGAGAAAGCCGCTTGTAGAGCTTCCTAGTGCCTTGCCACCGACCAGAAATGAAAACTCAAAACACGCACCCGCCGCCGAAAACTGGCCATCCTTGGGTTCGCACCGAATCGGCGCCTGTGGCAGCATGCAGATTCCTCGGAGGGCTTCACGATGTCGACTGCAAAGGAAGATCTCACTCGGCTCATTCAGGAACAGCCGGAGGATAGCTCTGACGATGAGATCGTCAGAGAACTCGCCTTTCACGTCATGGTGAAACGGGGACTTGCCGACTCGGACGCGGGGCGCACGATCACGAACGAGGACCTACAACGTCGCATTCGCTCGTGGCACAAATAAGCTGGACCGAAGAGGCGGAGCGTTGGCTTAGCGACATTTTCGAATATATCGCACAAGAGAACCCGGACGCTGCTTTGAGGACGGTGCAGGGGATCTACGAGCGCGTCCAAGTCCTCACGGAATTTCCCCACATCGGTCAGCGCTACAGTCCATCAACACGCGCCGTGCGTCTGCTGCTGTATGGCCACTACCGCATTGCCTACCTGGTCAAGCCGAACGGAAACCTCGACATTCTCGGCGTCTTTCATGGCGCGCTCGATCTGAGCAAATATCAGCTCTGAGCGAGAGAACCAAGCAAGGGCGCCGGTCGCATCAATGCAAAGGATCGCCGGAGAATTCCGGGTGCTTAAGCAGCCGGTGCGGGATCCAGTAGGCGTGAATCGCACGGACTGACGGGGTGATCTTGGGCGACCAGAGCCGATGCATTTTCGCAGCGCCGCCGGCGTCGAGCTCGCGCCATCCCGCCTTGGATCCGAAGAGTTCGATGGGCTTAAGCAGTTGCGGCTGTTCGCGTTTCAATGGTTTCCAGCCCGCTGCGTCCAACCGCATGCCTTTCAAAAACCCGAAGCACCATTCATCGACGATCTGAATCGGTCGGCCTGCCCCTTGAGATTCATGAAACGTGGGCTCAAACTGATCGGGCGCCTGATCGAAAATCAAAGCGAGATCGTTGTGCAGACCCATCACCAGGGCGATGAAGTGATTGAGCTCGGTGAGGTCTTTGAACTTAGGATTCTTCCCGCCCCACACCTTTGGCAGCCAAAGGCTCGGATGCACGGCGTTCGGTCCGATCACAAGCGCGGTGAGGAGCCCCTCGAGCTCGACGATGTCGAAGATGCCTGCCGGGCGCCGCTCGAGCCATGCGGCGAGTTTCTCGAACTGATCGTCGGTGAAAGGCGGGGGCCGCAGATTCATGCCCTGAAGGGTAGCCGACTTTAGGTATCGGCTTGCAGGCCCATCAACCCTCCGGCGGCAATTCAAAGAGCGAGCGATCGTCGGCGCGGCTCAAGGCCTCATCGAGCCATTTACGAAGCAGCTTCTCGTCCATGACCTTTTGTTCGACCTTGGCCATGACGACCGCTCCGATCAAAATCTTGCGCCGTGTATCCGCCTTGCGTTCCCGCTGGGCCGAGATGGCGCGCTTGCGGTTCTCGATCGCCGACTGGCGAGTCTTCAGTGCCTTAAGTTTCTCTTGCAGGGTTTCGATTTGTTGGTCGAGCTTTGGCATGGGCGTCCCTCGCGATTGATCTCTGCGCTGCACTCTAGCGCGTGCCCATAGCTAGTACCCTGTGTGTTCGTCGAAATTCGCGTTGCGCGCCGCGTCTTAAGGCCGCCGCGGTTGAAAGACAGGGGAGGGTGGGCGTAGAGTCCAACCCAGAGGCAGAGGGAAGCGAAAGCCAAATGGCGCACTTATACGTCGCTGCGCGACGTGTGCGAAAGACAAGGCACCAGAAATGGCGATTTATCACCTCACAGCCAAGATCGTTTCGCGCGGCAAAGGCCAGAGCGCGGTGGCCGCGGCGGCCTATCGATCGAGCGAAGCCTTGCATGATGAGCGCTACGGACTGACGCACGACTACACTCGCAAGGAGGGCGTCGAGCACAGTGAGATTTTGCTGCCTGACGGGGCACCTCCATGGATGGCCGATCGGCAGACCTTGTGGAATCGCGTCGAGGCTGGTGAGAAGCGCAAAGACGCCCAGCTTGCCCGAGAGCTTGAGATTGGATTGCCGCTGGAACTCAATCACGCTGAGAACGTGGATCTGGTGCGCGACTACCTAAGTACCCATTTCGTTTCGAAAGGCATGGTCGCGGATTTTTCAGTGCACGAGGATGATCCCAACAACCCCCACGCCCATGTTCTCTTAACCATGCGCGAAGTGACCCAAGAGGGCTTCGGCGCCAAGGTTCGATCCTGGAATGCCAAGGCGGATTTATTGAAATGGCGCGAGACCTGGGCGGAAAAAGCCAACGAACATCTAATCCGGGCCGGCCACGCGGTGCGCATCGATCATCGAACTCTGGAAGCCCAGAATATTGAGCTGGAGCCCGGGCGCAAAATTGGTGTGGGCCTGGAGCGCCAGGGGCAAGGAAAACTACCGCGGCACATCGCCGAACGCATTGCGGATGCGGAGCGCATCGCCCGTGAAAACGGCGAGTTAATTATTGCCGATCCAACGATCGCACTGAGGTCCATGACCCACCAGCGCTCGACCTTCACGGAGCGAGATATTGCGAAGTTCTTGCATACC
>JANYAD010000244.1 GCA_025355165.1 Gammaproteobacteria bacterium
AGCGCGAAAGCCTGTCGGCGCCGAGCGTCAAATTGATGCGCACGGTTGCCGCGGCCATCAAGGAAGACCTCTCCAAGGTCAAGGACGTGCTCGATATCTTCGTGCGGCGCGGCGGCGGTCAAAGTGCGGAACTGCTGCCGCAGCTGGAGCTTTTGAAAAAGATCAGCGACACGCTTGGCGTGCTTGGCTTAGGCGAGCTGCGTAAGCGCGTCCAAGATGAAATCTCGGCGTTGGCGCAAATTATCGAAGAGGGCAAGCCGCCCCCGGAGGACGCGTTGGAGCGGGTGGCCGGCGTTCTGTTGTGGGTTGAGGACAGCCTGGACGATCAGCTGGTACGGCTCATCCTACCTTTGCGCAGCGAGGCCGCCGCCGATGCCGCGCCGGACCAGGACCACGAATTCAGGCAGGTCAGCGAAGCGGTGCTTCGTGAATGCATCGTGAATATGGCGCGCATCAAGGAAGCCGTATCCATTGCGGTACAGAAACCCAACGAGTTCTCGCCGCAGGGTCTCGACAATGTTCCGCAGCTGCTGCGGGGCATCACCGCCGGGCTGCTCATGCTGGGCAAGGTCCGCGCGGTGGAGCTGATGGATGCAATCGGCGCGCAAGTACGCAAGCTCATCCAGCCGGGTAGCCCGCCGCCGGACCCGGTTCGGTTGGAGCGCGTTGCCGATGCCATCGTCAGCATCGAGTACTACATGGAGACCTTGCAGAACGGGCGCACCGACCCGTGGTACATGCTGGACAACGCCGAGACCTGCCTCAGAACCCTGATGGATGATGAGGGTCTGACGCGCGTACCGGATCTGAGTCTCACCAGCAGCGAAGCGGCCAAGACCGTGAAGCTGGATCCGGCGGACACCATTGCCATGGAGCGCACCAAACGCGCTCACGCGGCAACCAATCCGCTCATCGCGGTGCCGACGCCGGATGCAGTGGAGCCGCAGTTCATCGAGCTGTTCATCGAGGAAGCCAAGGAAGAAATCGCGTCGGTGCAGGCGAGCTTCCCGTTGTGGGATCAAAATCCCATGGATCTGGAATCCTTGTCTTCGATACGGCGCAGCTTCCACACATTGAAGGGTAGCGGACGCATGGTCGGCGCTCGCTCCATCGCGGAGTTCGCCTGGGCAATCGAGAACTTGCTGAACCGCATCATCGACAAAACGCTGTCGCGCACGCCCGGCATGATGGCGCTGCTGCGCAACGCCGTGGCCTCCTTGCCCCAATTGGTGGAGCAACTCGAGACCGGCCGTCAAAATTCCACGCCGCTCGAAGGGCTGATGCGCCGCGCATTCGCCTTTGCCGACGGCCGCGATCCGGAGCAGATAAAAGCCACTATTGCGCCCGAGGACCGTGCCGCTTCCGACGCGAACAGAGCAGCGACGACCTGGGGTGGCGCGGTGCCTGCCCCGGCCACGGCGCTGCAGCCGGCGGCTATGGATCCGGCCCTGCATGACATCTATGCCAAGGAAACCTCGAGTCATCTGCGGGAACTGCGCGACTATCTAAATAGGCGCGCCGATCAACCGGCGCCGCATGAATTGCCTGAGTCGGTGTACCGGGCCATTCACACCTTGAGCGGCAGCTCCAAGATGGCTGAAGCGCGCCACGGCATTCGCATCACCGAGCCGTTGAATCATGTGATGCGCAAGGTCTTCGATAGCGGCCGCGGGCTATCCGATGCGGGCCTGGCGACGCTCGAGCAATCAGTGCGCGCCATCGACAACGTGCTTTCGCATATCGACGAGTCAACCGGGTTCTTTGCCGATCATCCGGCGCTGCTGGCGCGACTCGCGGATCTGGAATCCGAAGTCGACGTCATGCTTGCCAGCGTGGCGAACGATGCCAGCTCTTCGGCCATGGTACCGGTGCTGGCGATCAGCCCGCCCGCCGAGCCGCAGCCGCCGCTCGAAGAGCCCCCGGCTCCAGCGCAGGAGCGCCCTGCCGAAGAGCCGCCGCCTGCGCCCGAGGAGTCGCCCGCGCCCGTCGAGGAGCCGCCCCCCGCGGAGGAATTCGATCACGAAATTGCGAACATCTACAGCGAGGAGGCAACCGAGCTGCTGGACGCCGCGCACGCCTCGTTAGATGTGTGGAAAAACGATCGCAAGGATAAGCAGCCCGTGGCAGAACTGCAGCGCCAGCTGCACACCCTCAAGGGAGGGGCACGTATGGCCGGGATCATGGCCATGGGCGATTTGAGCCATGAGCTGGAAACCTTGGTGATTCAAATCGACAATGGTGCGGTGGCGGGCGATGACCACGCGCATACCATCATGCAAACGAGTCTCGATGAACTGTCGCGCATGCGCGATATGGTGGGCGCCGGCACCTTGCCTGCGAAGGCGCAAGAATTGATCGGGCAAATTCGCGGGCTCGCCAATCAGAGGCATTCCGACGTGCCAGCCATGGCAACCGCCGTGGCTCCTAGCGCACCGCCCGCCGCGGCCATGGCGCCACCGGCGATGACAACACCACTGGCACCACCCACCGTGACGCCTGCAGGCCGCTCTGCGGCGCCGCAGACATCCGAGCCGGTGGCGCGTGCGGCTTCCCCGGAACGCGCGCTGGAGACTTCGATCGCGAATGAGGATGCCGCGAATCTCGAGCTGAGTGCGCCGGTATTGCCGGGGCGCGAGGCAGCGCCGGTGGAGCGTGTAGAAATGGCTCGCGTGGATGCCGAACTGCTCGACACCATGCTCAACAATGCCGGCGAAGTCAGTATCTTCCGCGCCCGCCTCGATCAGCAGGTCAACTCCATCGATTTCAATTTGGCGGAATTGGCGCGCACGGTGACGCGCTTGAAGGAGCAGTTGCGCGGCTTGGAAATCGAAACCGAAGCACAAGTGTTGCATCGGCATCAAGACCTTGAACCCCGGCGCGATGACTTCGATCCGCTCGAGCTGGACCGCTATTCGGCCCTGCAGCAGTTCTCCCGTGCGCTGGCGGAAACCTCAGGCGATGTGGCCAGCATTCAAGGCTTGCTCGAAACCCTGACGCGCGAGGCGCAAAGCCTGCTCACTCAACAGTCGCGGGTTATCACCGAACTGCAGAACAGCCTGATGCGCACGCGCATGGTTCCCTTCCAGCGTCACGTGCAGCGCCTGACGCGTCTGGTGCGCCAGGCCGCCAACGACACGGGCAAGCGTGCCGAACTGGCCGTGCAAGGCGCCGCTGCGGAGCTCGACCGTCAAATGCTGGACCGGATGCTGGCGCCGCTCGAGCATATGCTGCGAAATTCCGTGGTGCACGGCATCGAAGCGCCGGATCGGCGTGCGCTGCTCGGCAAACCGGACGTGGGACGAATTTCGATCAGTTTGGAACGCGACGGGGCGGAAATCGTCATCGTGGTCGCCGACGACGGCGCCGGCATCAATGTGAAATTGATCCGCGAGAAAGCCATCGCGCTTGGACTGGCCGATGCGCATGCCAAACTCACCGATGAAGAGGCCGTGCAGCTCATCTTGGAGCCGGGCTTCAGCACGGCGGGTCACGTCACGCAAGCCGCCGGGCGCGGCGTGGGCATGGACGTCGTTGCCACGGAGGTCAAAAAACTGGGCGGCGGACTGTTCATCGATTCGACCTACGGCAAGGGATCGCGATTCACCATTCGTCTGCCCTTCACCCTCGCCATCAGCCAAGCGCTGATCGTACGCGTCGCCGAGGAAACGTATGCATTGCCGCTGGCGACGGTGGAAGGGGTGGTGCGGCTGCCGCGAAATATCGTCGCCCGCCACCTTGGCAAGGATGCGGCGTTGTTCGAATATGGCGGTCAGAAATACCGCTTCCAGCACCTGGGCTCGTTTGTCGGGCTCGGCGCCACGCGACTGCCTGATGCCGATGTCTCGATGTCCGTGGTGCTCATCCGCGCCGGCGAACATTCCACCGCGCTGGTCACGGATGAGCTGGTCGGTAGCCGGGAAATCGTCGTGAAGTCTTTAGGTCCGCAGATTTCGGCCATCCGCGGCATTGCGGGCGCGACCATTCTGGGCGACGGGCGCATCGTGGTCATTCTAGATATGGGCTCGCTGGTACGGTCGGAGTGGCGCGCGCGGCCCACCGAAACGGTGGTGCTCGATCAACGCGACCGCCGCACCTTTGCTCTGGTGGTCGACGACTCCATCACGGTGAGGCGGGTGACCCAGCGCCTGCTCGAGCGCAACGGCATGCGCGTGATCACGGCCAAAGATGGCGTGGATGCCGTGTCGATGCTGCAAGAAAATATGCCCGACATCATCTTGCTGGATATTGAAATGCCGCGCATGGACGGCTACGAAGTGGCCGCACACGTGCGCAACGATCCGCGTTTAAAGCACATTCCCATCGTCATGATTACATCCAGAACGAGCGAAAAGCACCGCGCTCGCGCCATCGAGCTCGGGGTGGATGATTATCTGGGCAAACCCTATCAGGAAAGCCAGCTGCTCGACGCCATCGAACCGCTGGTGAATCGCCGCGCTGCGATCGCCCGCTAATCATGTCCGACCTGCGCGATGAGCTGTACAGCTTGCTGGTACCCCTGGCCGGGGAGCGCTTGATCGTGCCACGCGCCTGCGTTGCCGAGGTTATCGGCTATCAGACGCCGGCGGAAATGACCAATGCCCCGCCGTGGTATGTGGGCCTGGTGAGCTGGAGCGGTCGCAATGTGCCGGTGGTGTCATTCGAAGGCGCCTTCGGCCAGCCGCTGCCCAGCATTTCGACGCGAACCAGAATCGTCATCTTCCACGCCGCCAACGGCCAGGTGAAAGCCGGCTATTTCGGCATGCTGACGCAAGGATTTCCGCAGCTGGTGCGCGTCAACGCGGAGGTGGTGCGGCCCGATCCGTCGCGCAGTTTTCCGGAGCGTTCGCCCGTGATCTGCCAGGTGCGCATGGTTAACGAGACGCCGTTGATTCCCGATCTGGAGCGGCTTGAACAAATGATCGCCGAGGAAACCTCGGTGATGCAGTGACTCAACGCAGCCCGAATACCGCCACTGCATTGGTCGTTCCCACGAACACCTTGCCGTCGGCAACCATAGGCGTAATGAACTTGTTGCCCGCACCGAACTGATCGCGCCCGCCGCTGGCTTGATTGCTGTTGTAAAGCTCGTGGGCAAGATTGGCGGCATCGTAGGCATGTAGTACCGCGGGACTCGTATTCTCATGCGCCCAGATGATGCCGTTCAAGGTACCGTTGGCGGAAACGCTGGGCGCGGTGCCGGGATAGTTGAATTGCGTGGCCGATTGAGATTGCACGCCTGTGAGCTTGGCGTTTGCGAGCGTAAAAGCCTTCAATGAGCCGGAGACCTCGCCGTAATACAACGTGCTGTTGAAATACGCGGGCGTGGACCAGATGCCGCCCGGCAAGGCGCCGTTCAGCGTTTGATAATTGTCATTGGCAGTGGCGCTGAATTTCCCCATCGAGTCTCGATCGACCAGATAAATGTTGCCGTCCTTGCCGGCGCCCACCATCAGATGACGCACCGTACCGCTCGAATCCTTAACATCCGGCAGGAGCATTTCCCCGCCAGAGCCCAAATCGAGATCGGCATTGGACTCCGCCACTTCATTGCTCATTGTGAAGTAATCGAGCACGGTGACGCCGGCGCTCGCGTTGGAAATTTTCAGGAAAGAGTTGCCAAAGTCTCGGTTGCTGGGAAATCCATTGGCGTCGAGCGTGGTCTCGAAAGGCCCGTTGGCACTCAGCAGGTAGATGTTGCCTGACGAATCCGCGGCCGGCCCGCCGCCGGACATCCAGAGCGCGGGTCCCGAGGAGCCGCTTGGGCCGAGATTGAGCGCGCCGTTTCGAGCCAGGGTGGTTTGCGAAAAGCTGATGATCCAGCCGCCATAAGGCGTGATATCGCAATGTGATGCCCAACTGGTGTAAATCGTACCATTGAGCAATAACAGCGCCGCACGCTCTTCATAGGACTTGGCATCGAAGGCAGACGTGGCATTGCCGGTACTCGGGTAGCTGGCCGCAACCTCGGTGGGACCATTGAGCAGTTCAGCGCCCGTCGTGACATCGAGCGCGTGCAGGCGTTGATGGTAGTTCGATTGAGCGTCCACCGACATGGCCACGACATACAGGGTGCCGTGCGCACCGGCGCTGCGATCGATGACCGGCGTCGCCGTCACGCCGATTTCCGGTGTGACCTGTGTGCAACCGCGATTATCGCTGGGGGTCTCTCCCGTGGGCAGTAAGGAGACATGCCACAGAACCTTGCCCGAATCCGAATCAAAGGCGTAAACCGAATCGTGCTCGGTGGCGACAAATACGACATTGGACCGGCCGCCGCCGATCGTTAACTGCGACAAATACAGCGGTTGCGCGTCGACCCTGCCATCGACGGGGAGCGTGCGCAACAAACCGAACGACGATGAGCCGACGTTCGCCGGGGTGAGCACGGACTCGGAGAGATTCTGGCCGCTGCGGCTGAGATCGTTCTTATACGTGGTGACATCGGTTCGCGAGGTCGGCTGGGCGGCCGGGGAGGGCGGCGCCGGGGCCGGCGGCGATGGCGCCGTCACGCTCGTCGGCGCTCCGCTGTGGGTGGCGCCTGTCACTTGAACCGCGCCCCCGCCGCACGCAATCAACCAAAGGGAGAGCGCCACGAGCACCGCGATTCTAGTCATAGGAAGCCCAGCGAACTTGATTGTTTCTGCATACAGCGGTCATTTAAACCGCGTGTACAGGGCGCATCAAAGGTACTGCAACCTCACCCTGGGTGGGAAAGCACCGACAGATCGCCGAATCGTGCTTGCAGGAGGGCGATCGCCACGATTGCCGCGGTCTCGGTGCGCATAATGCGCGGTCCAAGGCCTGAGCGAGAAAAAGAGGATATGTCAAACGCGTCCAATTCTTCGGCAGCGAAACCGCCCTCCGGTCCGATCGCGACAATCGCGCCGCTCAGGCGAACGGACGGGTCGAGTGACTCCAACGCTGCAAGCTGCGATTTTTCGGAGCGGTCGGGTTCCAAAACCATCCGCAGCATATTCGAAGCGCGAGGGATGATGGCGCCCAAATAATGCAGCAGCGGCAGCGGCGTCTCGACGGCCGGCAAGCGGTTGCGGCCGCACTGCTCGCACGCGCTGATCGCGACTGCGCGCCAATGTGCTTGCTTCGAAGCGGCCTGCGCCGGATCGAGGCGCACCACGCTGCGCTGGCTGAGTACCGGCACAATACGCGTCACGCCGAGCTCGGTTGCCTTTTGTACGATGAAATCCATGCGATCGCCACGCGGTACACACTGCACGAGTGTCAACTCGAAGGGCGACTCACGGTCGACGATGCGCACGGCGCCGATCGATACGAAGACGCGGGAGCCCTTCACCGTCTCGATGGCGCCGCTAAACTCGCGGCCATCGCCGTTGAACAAGAGAAGTTCATCGCCACCGCGCGCGCGCAGCACCTTGGCAACATGCGCCGCACTGTCGCGCGCCAGCTCAACGAGGACTCCGGAACTTAAATCCGCATCGACGAATACGCGCGTCAATCGCATTGAACAGGTGCAAGTATTGCGGCGGCGTTCATATGCATTCTATTGTCGCATATGCTACTGATGGGCTGAGTCTTACGGACAGGGTGCTTAACTGAACGTCGATCATAAAACCGGATTGATGCGGGGCGCGAAGCAGGTCGCCTCGCCGAACTGCGATGCGCGACCTTTCGGGGTCGAGGCGGAATTGATCGTCGTGCACGGCATCAGTCTGCCGCCCGGAGAGTTTGGCGGACCGTGGATAGAACAGTTCTTCACCAATACGCTGCCGCTCGATGCGCACCCCTATTTCGCAGAAATTGGCGATCTAAAGGTGTCTTCGCACTTGGTCATCGCGCGCTACGGCGATCTCACGCAGTTCGTCAGCTTCGATCATCGCGCCTGGCATGCGGGTCAATCGAATTACCGCGGGCGCAGCGCCTGCAACGATTTTTCGATCGGGATTGAACTTGAGGGCGTCGATACGCTCGCCTATGAGTCCGCTCAGTACGACACGCTCGGCGCGGTCATTGCCGCGCTTTGTGATGCCTATCCTCGATTGTCGCCGGACAGGGTGGTAGGACACAGCGATATCTCGCCCGGGCGTAAAACCGATCCGGGCCCGGCCTTCGATTGGGGCTGCGCCCGCGAGCGTGTTGCGGCCGCGCGCCAGTAAGATCTACAAAACCCGCGCGCCTTAAGGCCTTTACCGGCCGCGTTGGGTACAACGTGAAGCTGGTCACGATGAAATACGCCAGATTTCCCCCAATGCGCCGAAAATAGGGACACGTGTTGTCCATTTGATCGCTAAGAGGGAGGGCTATTGATACGTCGGTTTGCGGACCTTCCTATCGAACGCAAACTGCGGGTGGTCATCACGGTTCCCGCGATGGCGGCTTTCGCCATTGCCATGCTCATGCATGTGGCGACCAGCTTGCTGCACATGCGGGCCGATATGCAGCAGCGCGCAGCGAGTATCGCGCGCACGGCGGGCGTAAACGCGATTGGGGCCGTGAGCCGCGGCGACATGGAGGGCGCCACCCGCATCCTATCGGCGCTGCGCGATGAGCCAATGGTGGATGTCACCGAAGTGTATTTGCTCGACGGGCGCAAAATTGCGACCTACGATCGTGCCGCCAACCGCGTGACCTTGAACGCCAGCGATACGGCCGTGCGCGTGCATCGCAATCAATTCCAAATCACGGTGCCCGCCAGCCAAGAGGGCGCGGTGTTGGGCTACGTGCATATCCTCGTGCCGATCAGCGCCCTGTATCCGGAGTGGCGCGGCTATCTTGTGATCAGCCTCGCGGCAATCGCAGCGGCCATTTTCATTTCCTATTGGCTTGCGGCGCGCCTGCAGAAGCAAATTTCCGCACCCATTGTGAACCTCGCGCAAACTATGCAGAGGGTTTCGCTCGAAGAAGACTACAGCCTGCGGGTGGAGCGCAGTTCGCAAGATGAGATCGGATCCCTGATCGAGGGATTCAACCAAATGCTCGGCCAGATCCGCCACCGCGATTCGCGTTTGGAGAAATATCGCCAATTCCTCGAGCAGCAAGTGGCGGAGCGAACCGAAAACTTAGCCAACGCCAATCTCGAACTGCGGGAGGCCATCGATGAGGCGACTCGCGCCAAGGAGGCGGCTGAGCGTGCCAGCAGCGCCAAGAGCGAGTTCCTGGCTCGCATGAGTCACGAAATACGCACTCCGATGAACGGTGTGATGGGTATGTCCGAACTGTTGCAGGGTACGGATCTGACCGCGCGCCAACGGCACCTGTCGCAAACGATTTCGCACTCCGCTGCGGCGCTGCTGCAAATCATCAACGACATCTTGGATTTTTCCAAGGTCGAAGCCGGCAAGCTGCAATTGGAGAACATAGAATTCGGGTTGCGGGAAACGGTGGAGCAAGCGGTGGAGATTTGCGCCGCTCGCGCTCATGCCAAAGGCCTGGAGCTCGCCTGCGACGTGGGATTGGATGTCCCGGCGAAAGTGCGCAGCGACCCGATGCGGCTGCGGCAAATATTGATTAATTTGGTGGGCAACGCCATCAAGTTTACCGAGGCCGGCGAGGTCATCGTGCGCGTCAAGGTGATCGGCAGCGATAACCTGTTGCGCTTCGAGGTGATGGATACGGGAATCGGCATCTCTCAAGAAGCGCAGGGCGACATTTTCAATGCTTTCAGCCAGGCCGATTCCTTTACCACGCGAAAATACGGCGGCACCGGATTGGGTCTCGCGATTTGCCGCGAGCTAACGACATTGCTGGGCGGCCGGATGGGCGTCGACAGCGTGGTGGGGCGCGGTTCGAATTTTTGGTTGGAACTACGGCTCGCGTCCATTTCCGAGACCTCGCCCACCTTCACGCGCTTGCCGCGGATGAGACTGGTGGGGTTGCGCGCCCTGATCGTGGACGACAACAGCAGCAACCGGGAAATACTGGCCCAGCATTTGAAGTCATGGGGCGTGGAGGTGGTGGCCGCCGAATCGAGCCGGGGTGCCCTTGCCATACTCGACAGCACCGAGAGCTCGCTTTTTGATTTCGCGCTGCTCGATGACCAGATGCCCGGCATGGATGGCATCGAGCTGGCGAAACGCATCCGCCGGGATCCTAAGCTCGCCGGCATCAGGCTCATCATGCTAACGGCGCGCGAGCATGACGAGAGCAACTCCGACACCGTGCAATTGTTCGCCGCCATTCTCATCAAACCGCTGCGCCGCTCGCAGCTCTTGAACTGCGTCACCCGGGCGATGATCGCCGCACCCGAGGCGGGTTTGGAAGAAACCGCCATGCGATCTTTGCCAACCTTGCCCGCCCGTACATTCGTGCCGAAGATTCTTCTGGTCGAGGACAACCCCGTCAACCGGGAAGTCGCTGTCGCCATGCTCGAGAACTTAGGTTGCGTGGCGCATTCGGCCGAGAACGGCTGGCTGGCGCTCGAGGCGGCGAACAATGAAGCTTACGATGCCGTGCTCATGGACTGTCAGATGCCGGTGATGGATGGCCTGAGTGCCACGGCAGAACTGCGGCGGCGGGAACAGAATGCGGGCGGCGCCCGGCTGCCGATCATTGCTTTGACCGCGAATGCGATGGAAGGAGACCGTGAACGATGCCTGGCTGCAGGGATGGACGATTTCCTCAGCAAGCCATTCTCTCAGCAGCAATTGGCGCTGCTGCTGAGACGCTGGCTGGCGCTGCAACTGTTGCCCGAACCTGTTGAGCGCCGGGAAGAATCGCACCTGCCGCTGATCGATCCTGGCGTGTTGCGCAATATTGCCGCCCTCGCGCGTCCAGCGCTGCTGGACTCGATGATCGAGCTGTATCTTAAGCATTCACCGCCGTTGTTGACGGCCATCGAGCTGGCGGCAGCCGGCGGTCAGGCGGTAGCGCTGCAAGAGTCACTGCACACCTTCAAGTCAAGCACCGCGAACCTGGGGGGATTGCGGCTCGCGACCCTTACCAAGGATTGCGAGGCGCTGCTGCGCGAGGGCGGCATCGCCAAGGCCGCCCAGGGCGTGCAAAGAATTCGCAAAGAGTATCAAGACTTTTGCAGCGCGTTGCTGCGAGAGCGATCGCCGACCGCGGCCTGAAGAGTGGAGTAATCGATGAGTGAGAGTCCTCCCAATGCGAGCGCCAGCGTGCTGGTCGTCGACGATGATCCCGGTGCGCGGCTGTTGATCGGCAGCGCGCTGGAAATCGCCGGCTTTCGCGTTTACACCGCCGCCGACGGCACCAGCGCGATGAGTGAATTTGCCGCGCATCCGGCGGACTGCGTGGTGCTCGATGTGGTCATGCCCGGAATGAACGGCTTCGATGTCTGCCGCGCGTTGCGCGAGTTGCCCTGCTCCCGCCACGTGCCGATCTTGATGCAGACCAGCTTGGACGACATGGAATCCGTGCAGCGCGCCTACAACGCCGGCGCCACGGATTTCTCCTCCAAAGGCATCAATCCCATGCTGCTCGCCGAGCGCGTCAAGTTCCTGGTTCGCGCCAAGCAGACACAAGATCAGCTGCGCGAAAGCGAGGCGCGCGTGCGATATCTCGCTTACTACGATCCGTTGACCGGTTTGCCGAACCGGCAACGATTGCTGCAAATTCTCGAACAGCAAGTCGAATGGGCCACGCCGCGCAAACGGGGCTTGGCGGTGCTGATGCTCGATGTCGATAATTTCTCGCGCATCAATGATACCCAGGGCCAAGCGGTGGGCGACAGCCTGCTCAAGGAGATTTCGCACCGCTTGCAATTATGCCTTCGCGATACGCAGCGCACCTTGAGCGACGATGGCGCCTTGAACGATATAAACGATTGGGTGGCGCGAACGGGAGGCGATGAATTCGCCCTGGCCCTGCCGGGCATCTCTACCACCGAAGGCGTGCAAGTCGTCGCACAGCGCGTGCAGGTCGCCCTCGCCCGGCCGTTCGTGTTCGCTGAGCAGGAAATCCCTCTGTCGGCAGCGATCGGTGTCAGTCTGTTCCCCGGCGATGCATCCACTGCGCAAGCATTGATCAAGAATGCGGACGCCGCCATGCATCACGGTAAGAAAGCCGGTCATAGCCGTGTGGAGTTCTTCAACAAATCCATCAGCACGCGCGCAGCTAAACACCTCTCGATGGAAGCGGATTTGCGCAAGGCCTTGGAGCGGGGCGATTTCACCTTGAATTATCAGCCGCGCTTGGCGATCAATGACATGCGCGTGGAAGCGGTGGAAGCACTGCTGCGCTGGCACCACCCGCAGCGCGGTTTTGTGTCCCCGGATGAATTCATCCCCCTGGCGGAACAAAGCGGCCTGATCGTGGAGGTCGGCGATTGGGTGCTGCGTGAGGCCTGCGCCCAGGCGCGCCGTTGGCGGGACTCCGGGGTGCACGGCTGGCAGGTGGCCGTGAACGTTTCAGGAGTGCAATTTCGCGATGGCAGCTTGGTCGGCCGCGTCTCGCGCGCCATCGATGCGGCCGGAATCGAGCCGAGGATGATTGAGCTCGAATTCACTGAGGGAGCGCTGATCGAATACTCTGCCGTCGTGAGCAAGGCGGTCAAGGCGTTGAAGGAATTGGGCGTGGCGACGGCGCTGGATGATTTCGGCACCGGCTACAGCTCATTGTCGTATCTGCGCCACTTCCCCATCGATACCCTGAAGATCGATCGGGTGTTCGTGCGCGACATTGTTTCCAAGAGCGGTATCAACACACCATTAGTGGATGCCATCATCGCCATGGCCAAGAGCTTGGGATTGTCGACCGTGGCGGAAGGGGTGGAAACGGAAGCGCAATGGCATTACCTTAAATCCCGGCAAGCGACCCAGGTGCAGGGATTTTTATTTTGCCGACCGCTGCCCATCGTGGAACTCGAGCGCTGGTACGCCGACTGGCTGCATTCTCACCAGCAATCGAGCGTGGCTTAAACCCGGTCGCGGCCACGCGCAACTGACAGCACCGCTAGAGGATTTACGGTTGCGGCGGCGGGGTTCGTCGCCAGATCACTTCGCCTTCCTCGGCACGCGCCAGCACCCGCGCGATCACGAATAAAAGGTCCGATAGCCGGTTCAGATATTTCAGCGCCTCTGGGGACACGGCTTCCGCCTGTGCCAGCGACCAGACGCGTCGCTCGGCGCGCCGGCACACCGTGCGGGCCAGATGACAAGCCGCCGCTGCTGGACCGCCGCCGGGCAAAATAAATTCTTTCAGTGCCGGCAGATTCTCGTTAAAGGCATCCAGATCTTTCTCGAGCCGCCCCACGTGCGCGGCGCCGATCATGACATGTCCGGGAATGCACAGCTCGCCGCCCAAATCGAACAGATCGTGCTGAATGTCGATCAAGCATTGCCGGATTGGGGGCGCCAGGGCTTGGTTTCCCAGCAGAACACCCAAGGCGCTGTTGGTTTCATCCACCGTTCCGTAAGCCTCCACCCGCAGGCTGTCCTTGGGCACGCGCGTGCCATCGCCAAGACCGGTGCTGCCATCATCCCCGGTCCGGGTATAAATTCGACTAAGCCGATTGCCCACGATTTAAATCCTTTGCCGATGCGGCGCTAGTATAAGGTTTGATATGGTGGCGTGATGAATCATTCGGCGGAACTTCAAGCGGCATTAGATGCCGCAGAGCAGGCAGCGGCCATCGCCCGCTCGTTGTATCAGCACAATATCGAGGTTCGTTTCAAGGCGGACAAATCTCCCGTGACCGAGGCCGATGTGCGCTGCGAGCTGGCGATCCGGCAAATCATCGAGACGCGTTTCCCCTCACACGGGTTTTATGGCGAGGAAACCGGTACCCACAACGTGGATGCCGAAAACGTGTGGCTGGTCGATCCCATCGATGGCACCAAGGCCTTCGTGCGCGAGTACGCGATGTTTTCTACCCAAATCGCCCTGCTGCGCAGGGGCGAAATTGTGCTGGGCGTGTCGAGCGCGCCGATCTATGGCGAGCTCGCCTACGCTGAGCGTGGACGCGGCGCGTACTTGAACGGCAAGCCCATCTCGGTCAGCGAAGTATGCAGCATTGAGGCCGCGGCGCTGTCATCGGGCAATATGAAAAGCCTGGCAACCGGCCCAAAATGGGGGAACTATGGCGCGATGATCGCTCGCTTAAGCCGCATCCGCGGCTATGGTGATTTTCTGCATTACCACCTCCTGGCCTCGGGCAAAGTCGATGCCGTGATTGAAACCGATATCAATATTTTGGACATCGCCGCATGCGTGGCCATCGTCAATGAAGCCGGCGGCCGATGCACGCAATTGGACGGCGCCCCCATTACGCTTGATTCCACCACGGTGTTGGCGAGCAACGGATTCATGCACCAGCCGGTGTTGACCGCCCTGGGCTAATCCTTTTGCGCGTGGCGCGGAGCCACCGGATCTCCAGTGCCGTGGCAGGTCCGATCACCACCTCATCCAGGCTGTAGGCTTGCTCCCACCGGTCCGGAGCCAGCATGCGCCGTCCGGCCATTAATTCGGCTTGGCGTTGGGGATAGAGCGGCACCTGCTCTGGATCGCCGTAGCCGTCGGGGAATCGCGGCGCAAGGTTGCCGAAACTATATTTATCGCTCGCGCCCACGGTGTGCAACAGTTCGTGGGCGATCACCACATTGTTTGCGCCGTTCATATCAGGGGCGGCGAAAGCATAGACAACGCCGATCAGTCCCTTGGTCAGGCCCAAGGAGTGCGGTACGGTGGGGGTGAGATCCGGATCGTGATAGAGCACGAAAATGCGGATGTCTTCTGGTTCGTCGGCATGTCCGCTGACGCGCCATGCCCAGTAGCGAAGCTTCAAGCTCCACAGCGCCGTGGAAAGGATGCCCGCGCCCGGCGCGCGTTGCGGCGGCGAGGAATGCAGTTGCCCTCTGAGTCGAATCTTCACGGGCTCGCGCGTATTTAACTGATATCGCTGCGCTTCGCGCATGAAAAATTCATGGAGCGGCAGGAACTTGGCGGCGTCGAGCGCGGCGAGGTAGGTCTGGGTGACGGCACTGTCATCGGCGGCGATGGGATAGATGGCGAGGTAAAGCGGCTCGCGCCAGCGCGTGCTGCGATAACGGTCCTGCCATGTCGTCAGCGCGACGATGAGCAATACGATCAACAAGAAGAGGATGCGCAGCATCCGCCAACCGCCTTCCGGCGGGGCCGCGAGCCCTAGTTTCAATCCGACGCTTCCACGTTAAAGTCTTGCACCTCGCCGCTGTTCGCGCTGTACGACACAATCAGCGCCTTGCAGCACACCGGACAGTCCTCGATGTACGATTGCTCAGCGACCGACAAGTCCAAAGTCAGCGTGATGGGCTCCCAACAATGCGGGCAGGTCGCCGCGTGGCCTTGAATTAGGATCATATGGTCTTTTCTAACCAAATATTCATACATTTCAACCGGTTAATCAACTAAGCAGTCGTTCTCGGGTATCGTCATCAAAGCCACGCGCCGCAAGCGGACCCTCAGCAAGAGATTGTTTTGTATCACACCTCATGCCGAGTCTGACCGCTATACTTCGCGCATGGATTTTCGGGGGTAACTACGAGGTAACATGGAGCCGACCGACACTTCTAGGCCGGATTACTTTCATCGGGTGGTAGATTGCCAGTGGGCCTGTCCGGCGCACACCGACGTTCCCGAATACATCCGCCTCATCGCGCAAGGCGAGTTCACCCAGGCCTACATGGTGAACCGCGACTCCAACGTGTTTCCCGGAATATTGGGGCGCGTGTGCGACCGGCCTTGCGAGCCCGCCTGCCGCCGCGGTCGCATCGAAGAGAAACCTGTCGCGATTTGTAGACTGAAGCGTGTCGCCTCGGATAATCGCGACGACATCGCGGCCTTGTTGCCCAAGGTCCCGCGCGAGAAGAACGGCAAGCGCATCGCCTGCATCGGTGCAGGCCCCGCCTCGCTCACCGTCGCCAATGATTTGCTTCCCTTAGGCTATGAGGTGACGATTTTCGAGCAATATGCGGTGCCCGGCGGCTTGATGCGCACCAATATTCCGGCATTCAGGCTTCCGGCCAAGGTGCTCGACGAAGAAATCGGCTACATCGTCGATATGGGCGCTGAACTACGCCTTAATTCGCCGATCAAGAGCATGAAGCAGCTGCTCGATTCGGAAGAATTCGATGCGGTGTTCGTAGGCTCGGGCGCGCCCAAGGGCAAGGAACTCGAATTGCCGGGACGGCACGATACCGACCGCATTCACATCGGCATCAGCTGGCTTGAGTCCATTGCGTTTGGTCATATCGACAAGGTCGGCCAGAGAGTGCTGATCATCGGCGTCGGCAATACCGCGATGGATTGTTGCCGCAGCTCGCTGCGGCTTGGCGCAACCGACGTCAAGGTGATGGCGCGCAAGCCGCGTCAGTTTTTCAAGGCTTCCGAATGGGAGCTCGAGGACGCCGAGGCGGAAAAAGTTCAGATCGTCATCAATCACGCCCCCAAATCCTTCGTAGTGGAGGGCGGCAAACTCACCGGCATGCTGTTCGAAAAGCTCGAATACGACATTGAGAACGGCGACATCACGGCCACGCGCTCACTGGGCGATGTGTTTTTCCCGTGCGACGATGTGATCCTGGCCATCGGTCAGGAGAATGCATTTCCCTGGATCGAAAAGGGCATTGGTATCGAGCTCGACAAATGGCATGTGCCCAAGGTCAACGGCGTGACCTTTCAATCGACGCGGCAGGAAGTATTCTTTGGCGGCGATGCGGCGTTCGGGCCGAAGAACATCATCTGGTCGGTGGAACATGGGCATCAGGCCGCCATTTCCATTCACAAGTTCTGCCAGGAGGAGGCCATCGAGCAACGCTTGCCGCGCGGCGTGACGCTGTCCAGCCGCAAGATGGGCATGCATGAGTGGGCCTACAAGAACGAATACAACGGCGCAGAGCGGCGCTTGGTGCCGCATGTCGGGCTGGTGGAACGCTTCAAGAAGATCAACATCGAGGTCGAGCTGGGATTCACCGCTGAAGAAGCGGCGCTCGAGGTGCAGCGCTGCTTGAACTGCGATGTGCAGACCGTATTTACCGCCAAACTGTGCATCGAATGCGATGCCTGCATCGACATCTGCCCAGTGGATTGCCTGACCATCACCCAGAACGGCGCGGAGGGTGACCTGCGCATGCGCTTGACGGCGCCGGCCACCAATCCGAGCCAAGCGCTGTATGTTTCGGCGGCTCTGCCGCAAACCGCGAGGGTGATGGTGAAAGACGAAGATGTGTGCGTGCACTGCGGACTGTGCGCGGAGCGCTGTCCGACCGCGGCGTGGGACATGCAAAAATCCAGCATTCGCATTCCGCACGCCCTTGATGAGGAGGTTCGCGCATGCCCAGCCTGATTGCCGAAGCCAACCGCATCAACGACTTCGTGGTGAAGTTTGCCAATGTCAATGGCACAGGGTCTGCGAGCGCCAATTCGCTCATCATGAAAGCCATCTTCCGCATGGGTGTGCCGGTCACCGGCAAAAACTATTTTCCCTCCAATATCCAGGGTCTGCCGACCTGGTATGAGATCCGCGTGACCCGCGAGGGCTACGCCGCGCGCGCCAGCCACGTCGACATCATGGTGGCGATGAATGCCGAAACGTACGCCAAGGATATTCGGGAACTACGCTCCGGCGGTTATTTGATTTACGATTCGACTTGGCCGCGCAGCGCGCTCCTGCAGCGCGGCGACATCACGGTCATCGCCGTTCCGCTCGCCAAACTGGTGAATGAAAACTTCGACGGCGTGCGCAATCGCATCTTGCTGAAGAATATCGCGTATGCCGGGGTGTTGGCGGCGCTTCTGGATGTGGATCTTACGGTGATCAGCGCACTCTTAAGCGAGAGCTACGGCAAGAAACCCAAGCTGCTCGATTCGAACACCCGGGCGCTGCGCTTAGGCTACGACTATGTCAAAGAGAATTTGACTTCGCCGCTGCCGCTGCGCGTCGAGCACATGGAAAAGACCCGCGGCCATATCATGATCGACGGCAATACCGCCGCCGGCTTGGGCTGCGTGTATGCAGGCGCGACTGTCGGCGCCTGGTATCCCATCACGCCTTCCACCTCGTTGATGGATGCGTTCAAAGGTTTTTGCGAGCGCTATCGAGTCGATGCCGAGACAGGAGAACGCAATTTCGCGGTGCTGCAGGCGGAAGATGAATTGGCCGCGGTGGGCATGGTGCTCGGCGCGTCCTGGAACGGCGCGCGAGCCTTCACGCCCACCAGCGGTCCTGGCATTTCCCTGATGAACGAGTTCATCGGACTCGGATATTACGCCGAGGTGCCGTGCGTGATCTTCGACGTGCAGCGCGTCGGTCCGTCCACCGGTATGCCGACCCGCACGCAGCAAGGCGATATCCTGATCTGCGCCTACGCCTCGCATGGCGATACCCGTCACGTGCTGCTGTTCCCGGCGAATCCGGAAGAATGTTTTTACATGGCGGTGCAGGCTTTCGATCTAGCCGAACGCCTGCAGACGCCGGTGTTCGTGCTGTCGGATCTGGACATCGGCATGAACGACTGGATGTGTCCGGACTTGAAATGGGATGATGCCTACCAGCCGGATCGCGGCAAGGTATTGTCGAAGCAGGAGATTGACGGGCTGGAAAAGTTCTATCGCTATCTGGACCGCGACGATGATGCGATTCCTTATCGCACGCTGCCCGGCACCAGTGCCAAGGGCGCTTACTTCACGCGTGGTTCCGGCCATAATCAGTACGGCGGTTACACCGAAGATTCGGCTGAATACCAAGTGGTGCTCGATCGACTGAAGCGAAAATTCACCACTGCGACGAAATACGTGCCGAAGCCCGTGTTGATTGGCAAGGGCAACAACAGCGTTGGCATCGTCAGCATCGGCAGTTGCGACGGCGCCATCCGCGAAGCACTCGACGTGCTGATGCTGCAGAAAATCGAAGTCGATTACCTGCGCATCAAAGCCTTCCCTTTCAACACCGACGTGGAAGCGTTCTTGAAGTCGCACGCCACGATCTTCGTCGTCGAACAAAACCGCGACGCGCAATTGAAGGCGCTGCTCACTCTGGAGACCGCGGTCGAGAAATCAAAATTGTTCTCGATCTTAAGCTACAGCGGCCTGCCGATCTCGGCGCATCCCATCGTCGATGAGATCCGGGCCAAGCTTGCCGAAGCGCCGCGGCTGACTGCGGTACCGCGCTAACCAAAAACGAGTCTACATGTCGTATATCAACAAACCCAAAGTTGCCCATCCTTCGCTGCCGACCAATTCGCTGGGGCTGACCCGGCGGCAATACGAAGGCAGCATGTCGACGCTGTGCGCCGGCTGCGGCCACGACTCGGTGACCGCCGCCATGGTGGAGGCCTGTTGGGGCCTGTCGATGCAGCCAGAACAACTGGTGAAGCTCTCGGGCATCGGCTGTTCCTCCAAGACAACGGCGTATTTCGTCAGCGGCTCGCACGGATTCAATTCGGTGCACGGGCGTATGCCCTCGATTGCCAGCGGCGCGAACGCCGCAAATCGCAGCCTAACCTACGTCGGCATTTCGGGAGATGGCGATTCTCTTTCCATCGGCATGGGCCAGTTGGTGCACGTCATCCGGCGCAACGTGAACATGCTGTATTTGATCGAGAACAACGGCGTGTACGGCTTGACCAAGGGCCAATTCTCCGCATCCGCCGACATCGGCACCAAGGCAAAGCGCGGAGAAACCAATTCATCGCCGCCCATCGATCCGGTATTGCTGGCCCTCACCCTGGGCGCGACCTTTGTCGCCCGCAGCTTTTCAGGCGACAAAGCGCAGCTCGTGCCGCTGATTCAAGCCGGCATGCGCCACAACGGCTTTGCCTTGATCGACGTGCTCTCGCCCTGCGTGACCTTCAACGATCACGAGGGCTCGACCAAGAGCTACGGGTTTACGCGCGAGCATTATCATCCGGCGGTCGAGGCGGATTTCGTACCGCGGGCGCAGGAAATCGCCGTGGATTATCCGGCGGGGGAGGCCATTCCGGTGAGCTTGCATGACGGCAGCCGCGTGATCCTGCGAAAGCTCGATCCCTTGTACGATCCCACCGATCGCGGCGCGGCATACAACTACATTGAAAACAAGCTCAAGCAAAATGAATATGTGACCGGCTTGATCCACATCGATGAGGCGGACAACACCGAGTTTCACACTCTAAATCGCACCGCCGCGATGCCGCTTAACAGCATCCCATTCGAAAGGCTCTCGCCCGGAAGCGTGGCGCTCGATAAATTGATGGCGCGCTATCGGTAAGCCGATGAAGCTCCTTCAGTGCCGCCGCAAATGCGTGGCAGACAGAAACATGCGCACCGGCTCGCCGAGCAATTCGTAGATGGCGGCGTGCGAGCGCTGCAATGCCTCGGCGTTGGGCAAATAACGATACGGCCCGTATTCGCGGTCGGTCGAAATGCCCACCGGTGCCGGAACTACCTCGAGCCCCGCCGCCGTGAATTCATGCACCGAGCGCCCCATGTGGGTGGCGCGGGTGACGAGCACGATGCGCTGAATGCCGTCGGCCTGCAGAAGGCGCGCCGAATTTTTCGCGTTTTGATACGTGTCATAGGCCTGCGAATCGACCCAACGAGCCTCGATGCCGAAATTTCGCTGCAGCGTATCGTGCATGGCGCTCGCTTCAGTCCAGAATCCGGTGACCAGTACCGGCAGTCCGGTCTTGTGCGCGAGATACGCACCGTAACTCAATCTTTCCATCAAAAAAGGCTCCGCCGCAGGTCCCGCGTACTCCGGTGCGAACTCGCGCTGACCGCCGCCGCCTAGAACGACAATGGCCTGGGCGCTTGCGGCCCGCTGCAAGTCGACGGACGGATAGCGCTCTACCCAGTGAGCCATCACATCGGAGACGATCGGAGTGGAGAGCAGCCACAGCGCAAGCACCCCGACGGTGAGACAAACGCGTGCCAGCCTCGGCCGCGCCTTGAGCAGCAGTAATCCGACCAACGCAATCAGCAGTGGACCGCTCGGCGGAAGGAACAGTTCTCTTACGAAAGTTTTGAGTTGCAGCAATATCCAGATCAAAGCGTCGGCTTCCCATCAACCAGGGACAAATGTTTAACATATCGCAAATCGAATCGCGAATTGATTCACGGCACTCGGTGTTTGATAGTGCAATGATCCGCGGACAATTTTTTGCAGAGGATCAAAATCGATATGATCAAAATCGTAGCACTGATTCTGACGCTGTCGAGCACGGCCGCGATCGCGAGCGTAGCACCACCTTCGGCCGGAAATGACGGCGGCACGGGAAACACCTTTTCAGCGGTCGTCAGAGCGCCGGAAATCGACCCTTCCTCGATGGCAAGCGCCCTGACATTGTTGTTGGGCGGCGTGATGGTGATGCGCAGCCGCGCCGTTAAACGATAAAATTTACCAAAGCTGCCAAGCCCCGAACAGCAGCACTTGACCCGCTAACAGCAAGTTGGTCGTCGCATGGGCGGCGACCGACTCGCCCATCTTGCCGCTCCTCACCGCCAGCGCACCGTACGCCGCGCCGGCGATGATCCCGGCGAACCATAAACCGCCATGAGTGACGCCAAAGAGCACGGAGCTGATGGCGATCGCAGTCCATCGCACGCTGGAAAATGCCACTTGGTCGAACTGCGCACTGACCAGACGGCGCATCAGGAACCCGCGGTAGGCGAGTTCCTCGGCGATGGGCACGGTAATGATGGCGGCAGCTGCCCGGCAGGCAATCCACTCGGCACGCGCGCCGCTCGAGAGGCGCGCGAGCTCATCCGGCATTCCCATCGGCGTGCTCAAGAAATACGAGAACGCGCTCCACATCCCGAACACAGCGACACCGACCGCGACGCCGCGCCAGGTGAAGCGCCAATCAAGGTTTGCATAGCTGCGCCGATAGATCCACAACGCGCCCACGGCGGCCACGATGCGCAGCGGATAAAGAAAATCAAAACCCGCTGACATGGCGTGCGCCAGCATGCCGGCGGCCAGAATGGCCAACAGCGGCATCAAGTAGGCTGCGGTCGCGTCATACGCGGTAGCCGCGCCCTCGTGGGCCGTATCGGCTTGATGCGCAAAGTGGTTGAGCCACGTGCTGCGCTTGGCGGCGTAGGCCACGGCGAAGGCGGCGAGGTTGAACGCAATCCATCCCGCTTGAGAGTGAAAGCCGACCGCCGCTATTTTTTGATAGCCCGCATCGCCGATCAGGACCAACGCCGCGATGCGCACCGAGTTCAACAAGAATATGAGCAGCATCCCGATCGGCGCGATGATCAGTGCGCGCGGAAAGATGTATTCGCGGCGAAAATAAAAGAGCCAGGCCGTGCAAAAGGCGAGCATCAAGCCAACCCCTTCGAGACCGGAACAGATTTCCGAGACCTGCACTGCGAAATGATCGGTGATCAGAGTCAGCGTCGATACATCGGTGTGCAGTGACGGAACGAGCGGATGCACCATGAGGCTGACGATCTTAAAAGTGACCGCTGCCGCCGGCGCCCACAACCATTGGCTCAACTTAAATACCAGCAAGGCACCGGCGGCCGGTAGCAGGGAGTACAGGGGCAAGGCGCCGGTCTGGCGAAGCGCGCCAAGCCAGAAGTGAAGCGGCGCGATCGCGGCGAACAGCGCGAGGGCAGCCGCGAGTCCGCAGCCATGCCACGCCAATGCAAGCGCGGCGAAGGGGATGTCGCCGCCGCGATACAGCGAAGTGGACATTGAGGCGAAGCCGGTGAGCAGCACCGCGTGCACAATGAGCCACTGGACTCGCAGCGCAATGGCGTCCGGCGCGGCGGCGTTCGCGATGGCCCCATCCAGTCGCGACATCCTGGTACCGGTGCTAGTCCCTGAGCCTCTTAAGTACAGCAGGATGGCCAAGGATCCCAAGTACGCGATGGCGAAGCGGAACACCCAGTGCTGAATGTCGTGCGTGACCTTCGCAGCTCCGGTGAGTGCTTCCAAAGCGGGGCTCTGGATCAGACCCGATATCAGCAACGTCTCAATGCCCAACACGGCGCCCGCCGCAAGCAGGCGGCCGAGCAACCCGAAGCGCGGCCGCGGCAATAAGGAATCACTCGAAGAGGGCGTAAACATGAGGCTTGAGTCTACCGCGCAAGCCATCCCGTGTGCGGTATTACCCCGAGGAGGGTGACGGCGGTCTCAAGCGTGAAACCGTTCGAATAAAGTGCCACTATTCGCCCCTTCGCTCAAAAGTTGGTTACGATTTAAAACAAGGCAGCCAATGCAAAAGCTCATCCATGCCACCGTTCTGCTCGCAGCTCTAGGCGTCGGCGGCACCGCCCTCGCTCAAAGTGCCCTCACGATGCAAACCTGCGAAGCCACGCCGCAGCCGCCTTTCTGCAGCGCAGTTCGCGGCGTGCGCTCCGAAGGCTGGCGTGCGCAGACCCGCTCCGAGGTCATGGCGCAGCATGGGATGGTCGTGACCAGTCAACCGCTCGCCGCCCAGGTGGGGCTGCAGATTCTTCAGCACGGCGGCAATGCCATCGATGCCGCCGTGGCCACCGCCGCCACGCTCAATGTCATGGAACCCATGATGGTGGGCATGGGGGGAGACCTCTTCGCCGTCATTTACATCGCCAAAGAGCGCAAGGTCTATGTGCTCAATGCCAGCGGCACCGCGCCCAGCGGCGCAACGGCGGAGCATTACAATAAGTTGGGCTACGCCTGGAATCCGAAGAATTGGGGTCCGGGTTCCGGCATGCCGGCGCACGGCATTCTGACGGTGACCGTGCCCGGCGCGTTGTGGGGCTGGGAGTCCGTGCTCAAGCGCTTCGGCAAGCTCACCTTCAAAGAAGTGCTGGAGCCGGCAGCCCAGTACGCGCAAAACGGCTTTCCCGTGTCCGAACGCATCGCGCACGACTGGCGGCTGCCGGAGGCGTTGCCGTTGCAAGAGTGCTGCACGTCGCTTGACCCTGATTCCATCAAGACATGGTACGTGAACGGTAAGCCGCCCCAACCCGGGCAGATTTTCAAGAATCCCGAACTCGCGCACACCTTGCGCCTGCTGCAAATGAAGGGCAGCGAGGTGTTCTACAAAGGCGAGATTGCGCAGGCCATTATCGCCAAGTCAACAGCGCTGGGCGGCAGCATGACGCTTCAAGACCTGGCCAATTATCACGGCGAGTGGGTGGAGCCTGCGAGCACGCAGTATCACGGTTACGAGATTCTGGAGTTGCCGCCGCCGGCGCAAACGTGGGCGGTGAACGAAATACTCAATATACTTCAGGCCTGCGTGCCGCAATGGGTGCCCGGCCAGACCTTAGCCTCGCTGGGCCCGGCAAATCCCGAATATTGGCATTTGCTCATCGAGGCCAAGAAGCTCGCGTACACGGATCTATATCAATACAACGCCGATCCGAATTTCGTCGCAGTGCCGCTCAAGAAGCTGCTGTCCGACTCCTATGCCGCCTCGCTGTGCGGGAAAGTGAACCCGCAACGTGCCGCCACCACGGGTCCCTCGGGAAATTTTGCCTTGGACGGCGACACGATCGTCTTATCGGCAGCCGACAGCGAGGGCAACATGGTTTCCTGGGTGAACAGCAATTTCAACGCCTTCGGTTCCGGGTTGACGGTGCCGAATTATGGATTTCTGCTGCACAATCGCGGCGCCTTGTTCACACTCAATCCCCGCAGTCCGAACATCATTCAGCCGCACAAGCGGCCCTTCAACACGCTGTCCGCCGGCTTCGTCATGCATGGCGGCGAGCCACTGATGACGGTGACACTGATGGGCGGTGACATGCAGGCGCAGGGACATGCCCAGACATTGGTCGATATCATCGATCTTGGCGCCAACATGCAAGCCTCCGCCGACATGGCACGATTCCGTCATTCACAAGTGCCCAATATCTTAAGCTTGGAGACGCCGCTATATGATCTGGTCGGCGAAAAACTCGCCGCCATGGGTCACACCGTGAGGGCCGCGAGCGGCGAGGAGATGGGCGGCGTGCAAACGATCATGTTCGTCGCACAGCCCGAGGTTGCCCCTGAGAGGGGCGCCGCAAAGCACGTCGGTGGCTACTACCGATCAGGATCTGATTTTAGAAAAGACGGAGAAGCGGTAGGCTGGTAACGCAACCCCAAGGGCAGGGAAGATCAGAGTGCAAGTTACGGGGCGATGAGGCGGCGCTTGCCATCGGCTGAGAGCATGACGCCCGCCTCGTCCAGCGCCTCTCGATCCCAGAGCTCGCAGGTCACTTCGCGGTGACGCTGATCGAGCGCCTCGCAATAATTGGTGTAGAGACACAGTCGCACTTGATGACCGCGGCCGGCAGCCACTTTGGCAAACCAATCCGGATCCGCCAGCGCTTGGCGTGCCAAGCCGACGATATCCGCGGCGCCCTCGGTCAGCGCCCGCTCGGCTTGGCGAAAATGATGGATGCCGCCGGATAGCACGATGGGGACGGTGAATCCAGCTTGACGAATCCTCGCGCGGATTCGTGTCGAGGCCTCGAGATTGCGGCCAAAGGGTCCGATTGCGTCCGAATAATAAGAGGGCATGCATTCATAGCCGCTGCGCCCCGTGTAGGGGTAAGCCGCCTCGCCGACTTTCGGTTGCGATGCGTCCTCGAATTTTCCGCCGCGCGACAGGGAAATGAAATCCATGCCGGCGGCGGCGAACGTTTCAGCGAAATACGCCGCATCTTCGACCGTGCTGCCTGATTCGATGCACTCCTGCGCCAGCATGCGACAGCCGATGGCATAGTCGGCGCCGACCTGCTCGCGCACGGCCCGATACACTTCCAGCGGCAATCGAATTCGTTCTGAGCGTGTTCCCCCATAGCCGTCGCTGCGCGTATTTCGCGCCGACAGAAAGGAGGCGAGGGTGTAGGCGTGCGCGTAGTGCAGCTCGACGCCGTCGAAACCGGCGAGGCGTGCGCGCACCGCAGCCGCAGCGAACGCACTCGGCAGCGTTGCGGGGAGATCGCGCACCGCCGGCACGCCGATATCCGTGACGTGCTCGCGAAATCCCTGGCGCAGCGATTCGAGTTCGCGCCCCGTCAAGGCCTGTTCCTGCTCTGGCTCGCTCAGGGCGGCGAGTCGAGCGCGAACCTCGACCTCATCGTTCAGCGGCATCTTCAAGAATTCTCGGTGGCGCGCCGTCACCTGCAAGAACCGCTCGAAATACTTTTGCGGGGTAGGCCTGCGACGAATATTCAGAAAGTCGATTATTTGGATCAGCAGCTTGGTCTCACCGTCGCTGGCTTTGCGCACGCACTCGACTAATTTCGCAAGGCCCGGCAAAAAACGATCATGGCCGATTCGCAGCAACGGGCCGCTCGGCACGTCGCGCACGCCCGTGGCCTCGACCACCAAGGCGGCGGGACGGCCGCGCGCAAAGCGCTCGTACCAGGCGAGCACCGCCGGCGTGACCTCGCCATCCTCGGAGGCCCGCCATGGAACCATGGCCGGAACCCAGGTGCGCGAGGCCAAGCGAAGTGCTCCCACTTGAATGGGGCGGTACAGCTGCGAGTTGCGTACCTCGGCGACATCCGGCCACGACGCGTCGAGCGGCGCGTACTTGATGCGCTCAGGGGGTCGCCAAGTCGCCATGCGCTTCGTCCGGCACCACGGCGGTTGCTTCGATTTCAACGAGCGCGCGCGGCTCGATCAATCCGCTGACCTCGACCACCGACATGGCGGGAAAGTGCTTACCCAAAACTTCGCGATAAACCGCGCCGATTTCGCGCACCTGGTGAAGATAGGCTTGCCGGCTCAAGACATACCAGGTCATGCGCACCAAGTGCGTGGGCTCGGCGCGTCCTTCCTTGAGCACGCGAACGATGTTGGCGAGCGCCTGCTTCACCTGTTCGGTCAGGTTGTCGCTGTTGAATTGACCGTGATCGTCCCAGCCCACTTGACCGGAAATGAAAATCATCCGGCCGCGCGCCGACATGCCGTTGGCGTACCCCTTGGGCCGAGGCCACTCGGGCGGCTGCAAAGTCTCGATGCTCATGGCTAGTTTCCCTTGAAAGCGGGACGTTGCTTGGCGGAAAAGGCCTGGTAAGCGCGCCGAAAATCCTCGGTCTGCATACAGAGAGCTTGTGCCTGCGCCTCGGATTCCAAGGCTTGTTCCAAGCCCATGTTCCATTCCTGATTCAACATGGTCTTGGTCATGCCGTGGGCAAAGGTGGGACCGTCCGCCAATTCTCGAGCGAGCTCGGCCACGGCCGCCGTCATATCCTCCGGCGCGATCAAGCGGCTGTAAAAACCCCACGCCAGCGCCTCGTCAGCCCCCATGCTGCGCCCCGACAACAACAATTCCGTTGCGCGTCCGTGGCCGATGAGGCGCGGCAAGATGGCGCATGCGCCCATGTCGCAGCCCGCCAACCCCACCCGCGTAAACAAAAATGCCGTCTTGGAACGCGGCGTGCTGAGACGAATATCGGAACACATCGCCAAAATAGCCCCGGCGCCGGCGCAAACACCATCCACCGCCGCGATGATGGGCTGCGGACAGGCGCGCATCGCTTTCACCAGATCCCCGGTCATGCGGGTGAAGTTCAGGAGCTGCGCGATCTCATGCGTCGGCTGCCCTATACCTCCGAGGTCAAGGTAGTCGTGTTGGGCGGCGCGGGAGGGAATTTCTGCTCGGGCGGCGATGTGCAGGAAATCATCGGACCTTTGACCCGCATGAGCATGCCGCAGCTCCTGAACTTCACCCGCATGACCGGGGATCTGGTGAAAGCGATGCGCGCCTG
>JANYAD010000063.1 GCA_025355165.1 Gammaproteobacteria bacterium
TTACGCTTCAACTGTGAAGCGTTGCCGGCTTCACGCATCAAATCCAGCTCATCCGTGACGGTCTTGCGATATTCCTGTACTACTTCGATGGGCCGCACCGCCGGGGAAAATATCGCGGAATATTTGCAAGAAGAAGGGCGCGACTTGGTGACCAAAACAGAGGTGGAGGAGTTCTTGCGCGGTGTCGATAGCGTACGCGACGCGGTGGACCGCATCGAAGCGAGGCTCAAGGGCTTGGAACAGCGCTTAAAGGGCAACTCTTAAGTGCGCCTGCGCGTCGTCGCAAGACTGCTGCAAATACAGCGGGCGCTGGTGAGGCACCGGCTGGACGAGTTCGTTCGGGCAACCCACATATATCGGCCGTTGCGTTATCTCTATTATTTTTCCCCCTGGACTTGGTTCGAGCGCAGCAGCGGCGGCTCGCGCGGCGAACGATTGCGTCTCGCACTCGAGGAGCTGGGACCGATATTCGTGAAGTTCGGCCAGGCGCTGTCGACGCGCCGCGATCTGCTCCCGCTCGATGTGGCCGACGAATTGGCGAAACTTCAGGACAGCGTGCCGCCTTTCCCCGCCGACATCGCCATCGGCATGATTGAAGTGACCTTCGGCAGGCCGCTTAAGGAAATTTTCGCCGATTTTGAATCCACCCCGCTCGCCGCGGCCTCCATCGCGCAAGTTCACGCGGCCACCTTGAACGACGGTGCTGAGGTGGTGGTCAAGGTCCTGCGTCCGGGCATGCGAGCCGTGATCGATCTGGATTTGGATGTGCTGGATGCGTTGGCCGCACTCGCGGATAGGCATTGGGTGGAAGCACGGCAGGTCCGGCCCATCGAAGTAGTACAGGAATATCGCAAGACCGTCACGGATGAGCTGGATTTGATGCGTGAAGCCGGCAACGCTTCACAGTTGAAGCGTAACTTCGCGGGCTCCCAGCTGCTCTATGTGCCGCAAGTTTATTGGGACTATTGCCGCCAAAATGTCATGGTGATGGAGCGCATTCACGGCATCGTGGTGAGCCAAGTCGAGGAATTGCGGGCACGCGGCGCGGATATCGCCAAGCTTGCAGAAAACGGCGTGGAAATTTTCTTCACGCAGGTCTTCCGCCACAATTTTTTTCATGCCGATATGCATCCCGGCAATATATTCGTGCAGCTCGACGATCCGAAGAATCCCCGTTATGCGGCGGTGGATTTTGGCATCGTCGGCACCTTGCAGCCCCGCGACCAGCACTACCTCGCGGAAAATTTCATGGCCTTTTTCAACCGCGACTACGGCCGCATAGCGCGACTGCACATCGAGAGCGGCTGGGTGCCCAAGGGCACTCGGGTGGATGAACTCGAATCGGCGGTGCGTACCGTATGCGAGCCCATTTACAACAAACCGTTGAAGGAAATTTCCTTTGCCGTCGTCTTGTTGCGGTTGTTCGAGACGGCGCGCCGCTTCGACATGCGCGTTCAGCCGCAACTGATTCTCCTGCAAAAGACCCTTTTCAATATAGAAGGACTCGGCAGGCAGCTGTACCCGGAGTTGGATTTATGGAAGACGGCGCAACCGGTGCTGGCGCAATGGATGCGCGAACGCACCAGTCCATTCACCATCTTGCGCGAAATCCGCACTCATCTGCCCGACGCGCTGGTTGCCCTGCGGCAGGTGCCGCAAATCGTGCAAACTGCGCTGCGCGAGGCGGCCCAAGGTACGCCTCCGGCCGTCGATGCCGGGGCGGCACAATTGCGTGTCGAGATGCGGTGGCTTAGCGCTCGGCGCGATGTAAGCGCAGCCGCCGGCATTTTGTGGTTATGCGGGTTGATTTGGCTGCTTCAAACCACGCAACATCGCTGGTTTGGCGTGTTACAAATGATCGTTGCCATCGTGCTCTTCGTTAGACTGCGATCGACCAGGCGCCGTGTCGAATGAGAATTCCGATAGAGAGTTCGACCAGTTATCGCGGCCGCAATTCGCGGCCTAATCTGCCGGCGCTCGCGGTATCGGTCTTGCTGGCCTTGGGTGTGGGGGCCTTGGGCGCGATATTTTCGCCCGCCCTGTCGACATCAGCCAGACAGTGGTATGCCGGGGTTTCGAAACCTGAATGGCTGCCGCCGCAACACTGGTTTCTTTCTGTATGGCTAATGCTTTACATAACGATGGGGACTGCCGCCTGGCTCATCTGGCGCGAGCGTTATCACCGCGGCCGCAGCGCGGCGATTGCTGCCTACGCCATTCAGCTCTTGCTTAACGCGCTTTGGCCGCCGCTGTTTTTCGGTTTGCGCAATATGGATGCCGGTCTTTTCGTCATCATTGCATTGTGGCTGACGATCGGCTGGACGCTGCGGGAATTCGCGCGGGTGCGTGCCGCCGCGACCCTGCTCATGCTGCCGTATTTCCTGTGGGTCACGTTTGCGGCGGCCATGAATCTGGCGGTTTGGAAATTGAATCCATGAGCCAATTGTGACGAGGAACCATCATGATTGCATTTTGTAGGTACAGGATTACGCGCCATCGGGTCCGTGCACCGATCGCGGCCCGCGGATTTTTTCGGCAATCTAACTGCGCTGCGTCGGATACATCGTCGCGAAATGCCGGGGCTAAAGTAAACATTGATAAGCCCACCGCGCGCACCTTTTGCGCCGGCCGGGATTAGCACCGCACCCCGTGTCACATCTAGCGCAATGTATTCGACTGCAGCATCCTCAATCCCGGTGGAGCGGCACCTTATGCCGGTAGAGCCACCCCGCGTGCGCACGCACCTGTTGTCGAACGGCAACTATTCGGCCATGGTAACCGCGGCAGGTTCCGGCTACAGCCGCTGGCGCGATATCGCACTGACACGTTGGCGTGAAGACCCCACCTGCGATCCATGGGGCTCCTATATCTTCTTGCGCGATGTATTCAACGGTCACGTGTGGTCCGCGGGTTATCAGCCCATAGGCAGGGAATCCGAGAACTACGAGGCAGCCTTTTTCGAGGATCGCGTCGAAATCAGCCGCAAGGACGGCCCTATCCGCATGCGCATGGAAATCCTCGTTTCGAGCGAGGATGACGCCGAAGTGCGGCAGCTAACCCTCACCAACGAGGGCCGGGGCGCCCGGGAGCTTGAACTCACTTCATACTCCGAAGTGGTGTTGAGTCAGCCCGCGGCCGACTCTGCACATCCGGCATTCTCAAAGATGTTTGTTCAGACCGAGTTCGAGCCCGAGCGCGGTGCGCTTTTGGCAACGCGGCGGCCGCGAGAGGCCAATCAACCGCAACTTTGGATGGCGCATTTTTGCTCCTTGGCGGGCGAAGCGGTGGGGGGGCTGCAATTCGAAACCGATCGGGCTCGCTTTATTGGACGCGGCCATGATGTGCGCAGCGCCATCTCCATCATGGACGCCAGACCGCTGTCGAACACGGTGGGCACGGTGCTCGATCCGGTCCTTGCGCTCAGGCGGCGAGTGCGCATCGATCCTGGTCAAACGGTGCGCATGGCTTTCTGGACGGGCGTCGGCGCCGATCGTCAGCAGGTACTGCGCTTGGCCGAGAAGCTGAGCGATGCGGCCGCCTTCGAGCGGGCGAAAACTCAGGCCAAAGATAAGGCAGCGTCGCAGCTGCGCGAATTGGGGGCTGAGCTCAATGATGCGCAGCTTTTTCAAGAAATGGCGGCGTCGGTGTTGTACTCGGATGTCTCGATGCGCGCGCCTCGCGATCTGCTCGACCGCAATCAATTCGGGCAGCCCACCTTGTGGAAGCACGGCGTGTCGGGCGATCGGCCGCTGGTGTTGGGTGTGGCCGAGAGCGAGCCTGACCTCGATGTGATCAAGCAACTGCTGCGCGCGCAGGCCTATTGGCGCGTGAAAGGTCTGGCGGTAGATCTTGTGATCTTGAATGCGGCTGACTCGAACGCCGTCGAGGCTATGCAAACGAGCCTGGATAACGCCATCAAGAACGCGCAACCGCGCGACGCGGTCGTGCTGCTACGCGCTGACAGGATGCCGGCCGAGCATCGGGATTTTATGAATTCCGCCGCGCGCGCGATTTTCGGTGCGGGCCGGGGAAGCTTGCGCGAGCAACTCCCCAAGCGACACGAGGCAGAGCTGCCGGCGCGTCTGCGCCGGGAGAACAGCGGTCAGGCGGTGAGCGCGCATGCGCCGCGGTCGGTGCCCTCGCTCGAATACTTCAATGGCCTTGGCGGCTTTGACAGCGAGGCGCGCGAGTATGTCGTGGTGCTCGACGACGCCCAATGGACACCGGCGCCCTGGATTAATGTCATCGCCAATCCTCAGTTTGGCTTTCTCGCATCCGCAGACGGCTCCGGCAGCACCTGGTCGCTTAACGCTCAGCAAAATCAGATCACGCCCTGGTCGAACGATCCTGTGAGCGATACGCCGGCCGAATCAATCTATATTCGCGACGAGACCTCCGGAGATCTGTGGAGCGCGACGCCGTTGCCCATCCGGGAACGGTCCGTGGAATACGTGGTTCGACACGGATTCGGCTATACCCGGTACGAGCATACCTGCCACGGCATCGCCCTGTCGCTAACCCAATTTGTGCCGCTGGAAGACTCGATCAAGTATTCGCGCTTGAAGATAACCAATGTCACGGGCGAAACACGCCAGCTCTCGATCACTCATTATCTCGATTGGGTGTTGGGCAACCAGAACAACCGATCGGCTCCTTTCATTGTTACCACCGTTGACCCGCGGACCGGCGCGTTGCTGGCCCGCAATCCTTGGACTGCGGATTTCCAAGGTCGAGTCGCGTTCATGGACATGGCGGGACGGCAAGAGAGCTTCACGGCGGACCGCACCGAGTTTCTCGGTCGATATGGATCGCTCGCCGAGCCGGCCGCACTCTTAGGACCGCAACCGCTTGCCAATCGGGCCGGGGGCGGGCTCGATCCCTGCGGCGCGATGCAAACCAAGATCGCCTTGAATCCCGGCGAGACGGCGGAGATCACGCTGCTGCTGGGGGAGGAGAGTTCGGAAGCCGCCGCTGTCGGTCTCATCGAGCGCTACCGGTCCTTGAATTTTGACGAGGCGTTGAAGCGCGTGATGGATTTTTGGGACCGCACCTTGAACGTCATCCAGGTGAAAACGCCGGATCGGTCGCTGGATATCGTTGTGAACGGCTGGTTGCTGTACCAGACGCTGGCGTGCCGCGTGTGGGCACGCACGGCTTTCTATCAATCGAGCGGCGCATACGGATTCCGCGATCAATTGCAGGATGTGATGGCACTTTGCGTATCCGCCCCAGCCATTACGCGGGAACACATCTTGAGGGCGGCCGCGCGCCAGTTCACGGAGGGCGACGTTCAGCATTGGTGGCTGCCCACTTCCGGTCAGGGAATACGGAATAGGGTCTCGGATAGCCGCCTGTGGCTGCCTTTCGTCGTTGCTCATTATCTCGAGGTGACGGGGGATGTCGCCATCCTCGATGAACAAGTTCCGTTCCTGGGTGGAGATCCGCTGGCGGTCGGAGAAATGGAACGGTTTTCGGCCCCTCCCATCGCGGAGTCGGGTTCATTGTTCGAACATTGTGTTCGAGCGCTCGACTCGAGCTTGAGTATTGGATCCCATGGATTGCCGTTGTTCGGCACCGGGGATTGGAACGACGGCATGAATCGCGTCGGGATCGCGGGCCGCGGCGAAAGCGTTTGGATGGGTTGGTTCCTTAATGCCACGCTGAGGCGCTTTGCCTCCGTCGCGGACGCACGCGACGAGCCGGCGAAGGCCGCAAATTGGCGCAAGCACGCGTTCGCCCTTCAGCAGGCCATCGAGCGAGAGGCCTGGGATGGAGACTGGTACCGGCGCGGCTATTATGATGATGGCACCGTGTTAGGTTCTGTCACCGGCGATGAATGCAAGATTGATTCCATCGCGCAATCATGGGCAGTGATCTCCGGCGCGGGGGAGCCCGGCCGCGCGATTCGCGCCATGGCTGCGGTCAACACCCAGCTGGTCAGCCGCAGCGACGGGCTGGTGAAGCTGTTCGCGCCGCCGTTCGATCACACGCTGAAGGATCCCGGCTATATCAAGGCGTATCCACCGGGCCTTCGCGAGAACGGCGGCCAGTACACCCACGCTGCCATGTGGACCACCTTGGCCTTCGCACTGATGGGCGAGGGGGACAGAGCGGGTGAACTGTTCTCGCTGTTGAACCCGATCAATCACGCCAGCACCCGTGCCGGCATTCACCGCTACAAGGTCGAACCTTATGTGGTTTGCGCCGACGTGTATTCTGCTCCGCAGCACGTCGGCCGGGGGGGATGGACTTGGTACACCGGATCGGCTGGCTGGATGTACCGCACGGCCGTGGAAGGAATCTTAGGCATCAATCTGCGCGGCTCGACATTGTTGATCGAACCGTGCATTGCCCGTGCCTGGCCATTTTTTGAATTTACCTACAAATTCGGCTCATCGCGCTATCGCATCACGGTGAAAAATCCGCGGCGAGTGAGCCGAGGAATCATCCAGGCTACTTTGGACGGCAAGTCCTTGAACGGCACGCCGTGCGAGATCAATCTGGTGGACGATGGCCGCTACCACTACGGCGAAATTACCCTCGGCTAGAGTAGGCCAGGCGCGGCCTAGCGGCCGGAACCAGCGGTGTTCTTAGATTTGAGTGAGCCCAAGGCTTTGGACAAGAGCATCTTCGCCACCGTGCTCGCCGGCACCAAACGCAGTAAGCGCAGCGCCAACATGGGGCGGGCTATCAACAGGCCGCCCGCCAGCGCACCAAGGGTTCCAAGGCCCTTGCCGCTCAGCAACATCTGCATGGTACGGCTGCGAGGAAATCCGACAATTCCTGCGGCCTGGTTGACCGAGCGCGGCGGAGGAGGCGGGTCGAGAATGGCGCGCACTTCCTCCCGCGTTTGCGCGAGTTTCGCGTGCACCAATTTCCTTGCGTCGGTGTCCTGGATCGCCATGTCACTGCTCGTCCGGAGAGAGAAGGTGCTCGAGAATGACCCGGTCTTGCGCCCATTCTCGCTTCAAGTCGGTGAACAAGGGAGAGTGGGCACGTGCCGCCCGAGCTTGATAGATGGCCAAAATGATGGCAATAAGTGCGAAAGCACCGCCCATTGCGACGATCGCGGTCACCCGATAGTCGGTATCCCAGGTATAGGCCACCACCCCCAGGCACAGCATCAAAAGGGCAAACATGATGCAGATGCCCATCACCGCCGCGGCGATGACCTGCGCTTTCAGCTCACGCTGTGCACGGACGAGATCGAGACTCACCAACTCAGCATAAGCACCGATGTGGCGCATCAGCGCGGGACCTGCCTTCGGCAGTGACCATAAGCCTCGCACTGTTACGCCTTCAATCCCTACGAGCGCCGGGTCGCCAAGATACCCGCCACCGCGCCCACCAACGCCGCAATGCCGACCGCCTGCCAAGGACTATCCCGGACATAATCGTCGGCCGTACCGGCCACCGTCTGCGCGCGGCGGCGCAAGGAGTCCGCACTGTCCGCCAGGCTCTGTTTCGTGGCCTCGACGGCGCGCTGCACTTTCCCGCGCACTCGCACGACATCTACGTCTTTGAGATCGGCGATGCGTGCCATTAAATCTTCCACATCGGAAATGAGATTTTTTATCTCACCGGACGCGGCTGTTTTGATGTCGCTGACACCGTCGCTGAGGTCGTTTTTCACGCGCCGGCCGGTGGTCCGGGCTGCATCCGCGGTGTTGTCAAAATTCGCTTCCATTACCCTTCTCCTGTTGTCGAATCAAGTCGCGTGAATGCTAAGCATTGGCACTATGCCGGGAGAGAGTGCACTGCAACTATCGGTTCGCCCCTGCGCTCGCTGTAGGATTACCCCCACATGTTAGACTTGTGGGCTGAAACAGGGCAGCTCTGCATGAAAATTCTGGGTGAAGATGTCGGCGGTATGGGTCGGTGGTACATCGCATTGCCGCCCGTTCTGGTCATTGCCTTTCTGGTGGGCCTTTTTTTCCTGGCGGCTGCCGGGCAATCGCGCCTCAATTTAGCCAACGAGCACATGCACCGCTCGCAGTTGCGCGAGCAAGCGCTTAGCGAGTTCGCGGCGCTGATGACCGACGCCGAATCGGCGCAACGGGGCTACTTGCTCACGGGCGAAGGCGCCTATCTCATACCGTACGCCGCGGCGGCGGCCAAAGTGAGCAGCGCGCTCGACCGCCTGCATGCCGTCTACGGCAGCGCCGACCAAGTCGGCAGCGAGTTTCAGCAGCTGCGCTCATTAGCCAATAAAGAGCTCGCCGAACTGCAAGACGGTGTGGCGCTCTACAAGAAGCGCGGCACTGTGCCGGCGGCCACCATCGTGGGCACCGATACGGGCAAGCGCACCATGGATGCTATCGACGGCATCATCGCCACCATGCGTAAAGAGGAAGCTGCCCAAGCGGCAGCGGCCGATACCGAGTGGCAGCGTGATTTTCGCCTCTCCCGCTGGTTGTCGACCGCCGGGGTCATTTTGAACATCGGTCTGGTTTTGCTGGCGATACGGTTGGTATATGGCGAGATGCGCCGCCGCGCCCGGCAATCGGCCGCTTTGCGCGAACAGAAACTGCAGTTGGAAATGGAGGTCGCCGCCCGTACCCGCGAATTGACGGCACTTTCGACGCACTTGCAGGGCGTATCGGAACAGGAAAAATCCGCTCTATCGCGCGAACTTCACGATGAGTTAGGCGGGCTATTGGTGGCGGCGCGCATGGACTTGTCGTGGCTTCAACAGCGCATGCCGACGGCCGATCAGGCCATCGAACAACGCTTCAAACGCATTCATGATTCCTTGAGCGCCGGTGTGGATTTGAAACGCCGCGTGGTTGAGGAGCTTCGTCCGACCTTGCTCGACAACATGGGGTTGTTTACGGCACTGCGGTGGCAGTTCAAGGAGACTTGCCGCCGAACCGGGCTGCGATGCACCGAAATCATTCCAGAATTGGAGATGAATTTCAGCCCCGATGCTTCCATCGGCGTTTTTCGCATCGCGCAGGAGGCGCTCACCAACATCTTAAAGCACGCCGAGGCGAGGTCCGCTGATTTGTCCATCACCCTCGCGGCCGACACCTTCACGATGCGGATCTCGGATGACGGAAGGGGTATCCCCATCGACGCCCCCGCCACCAGCACATCCCACGGCCTGGCCTCCATGCGTCATCGAATTGCCGGTTTAGGGGGTATGGGAAATGTCCGAAGAGGTGATTTGGGCGGCACCGTCGTCATGGTGACCATACCCTTGAGCCGAATGATGGCCTCCGAAAGCGAAGGAGGCGGGCCGGTGCCCGCCTCTCGCGTTCCTGCCCTTAAGCAGGCTCAGGCCTAGGAGCCACTGCGCGGCGCAATGGCAGTTCCATTGTCCCCGCCGATCACCACTTCCACGCGGCGGTTCAATTGCCGGCCGCCCGAGTCACTGTTGCTGCCGACAGGATATGCCTTGCCGTACCCCTCGGTGCCAATCCGCGACGGCTGCACGCCGCGGTTTACGAGCGCAGACTTCACGGCGTCCGCACGACGTTGCGACAAATCTGTGTTGTACGCATCGGTACCGACGCTATCGGTGAAGCCGTCGATTTGTACCCGCCGTTCCGGATGCTCCACCAGGAATTGCGCAAGCTGGTCCATCTTGCGGCCGGCTCCTGGTTTCAGTTCCGATCTACCGCTATCGAACAGCACATCTCCCAGAGTCATGACCAACCCGCGCGGGGTCGGAGTCGCCTTCAAGGCATCGAGTTCCGCCTGTACACGAGCCTTCTCTTCATTAGCGCGCGCCGCTTCCTCACCGGCGCGCGATGCTGCCTCAGTGGCGCGCGATGCTTCTTCATTAGCGCGCGATGCTTCCTCCTTGGCTTGGTCCCGTTGGCTCAAAGCCGCCGTCGCGAGCGCCCTGGAGTTCGCGGCCGAAGCCTTCGCGTTCTCAGCCTCGCGCGTGCGCGCGGCGAGCATAATCTGGTCGCGCTCGATCTGGCCGGCCGCCACCCGAGCATCGTCCGCTTTGGCGGCGGCGTGCGCCTGCGCCAGGCGCGCATTCTGAGTCGCCATATAAGCGGGCTGGTCCACTAGTGCATCCCTATGATGCAGCTGCGCCTCTTCGGCGATGCTCAATTCCTTTCTCGCTCGATCTAAATCCAATGCCGCATACTTGTTGACGTTGGGATCCGCTTCGGCGGTCCGCACGGCAGAGCGGGCCGACTCGAGCGCTGCGTTGGGCTGCGGCATCGAGGCACAGGCCCCGAGTGCCAGTGCCAAGCCAACACCTGAGAATAGTTTTGCATTCATGACTGACATCCTTTTAATTGATACTGCGCTGCGATTCTTGGCGCAGCGCTTGCAGACTTGCGTCAAACTCCGTGGCCGCCTTGTGCGATCTTTGCCGTTGCGCCGTCGCTTCAGCGAGCTGCGCGTCTACATCCGCCTGTTCGGCCAGCTGAATTGCCATCAGCTTGTTGTGATCGGAAAGCGCCTTCTCCGCGCGCACCAACTTGTCGCGTGCCGCGGCCATTTCCACGGGCGCTACTTCCGGCGCGCCGGCTTGCTCAGCACGCTGCAACGAGTTCTTGGCAACCGCGATCTTCTCGTTGGGAATCGGATCAGCTGCCCAGACGGCAGCGCTTAAGCCCAGCATCGCGCACAGGCTCGCGCCCTTGGCTAACAGTGATAACCCTATCTTCATGTCTACTCCTCCAGATGTCGGTATATGTGTACGGTGAGCACTAATGCTTGGCAAGATGCGCTTCGCATATTTCATGGAGGACTTCGGGAAGCCGACCGTAGTCGCGGGCCTTGTCCAAAAAATGTGTTGCGCCGAGTGCGATTGCCGCATTTTTGTACTCCGGCAAATCGTAGTTGGTCAGCACAATGATGCGCGGCTTTTGCGCGGCCGTCGCGAGCGCACGCATCACGCCGAATCCAGTGCCCTGCTTAAGGTGCAGATCCAAGATGATGACGTCGACCGAATCGCGCTTGACAGCCGCCAGCGCGGCGGCCTCGGTGTCCGCCGTGCCGATCAGTTCAACGTCTGAAATCTGACGGATCGCCTCGGTCAATCGTTCGGTCAACACTTTAGAGTCTTCAACCAGCAAGACCCGCAATGAGCGCACCATCAACATTTCGCTCTAATAATTTGCAAGTCGAGTGGAGTACGCACTGTGAACCACTTACTGAATCAGCCCATTTCGCAGGGCATAGGAGGTGATGTCGGCGTTCGCGGTGAAGCTCATTTTTTCCAAGATTCGGCTTCGATAGGTGCTCACGGTTTTTACGCTCAAGCTCAGTTCATTGGCGATGTCGGACACGCCGCGACCAGCCGCGAGCTTGCAGAAGATTTGGAATTCGCGGGTCGACAGCCGCGCGTGCAGCGGTTTATCCGGATCGCCGTCAAGGTCGGCCACTAAAATTTCCGCCAGCGCCGCGCTCACGTAACGCCGCCCGGACAACACGGTGCGCACCGCTTTCATGAGTTCTTCCGGAGCGCTATCTTTGGACAGGTAGCCGCTTGCCCCGGCACGCAGCACGTTCACCGCGTATTGCTGCTCGGGCAGGCCGCTCATGACCAGCACCCTGACATTCGGATGCCCGGTTTGAATATGCCGCAAGATATCGAGCCCGCTGCGATCCGGCATGTGAATATCAAGCAGCACCAAATCCCACTCGGATTCGCGCAGCGCGTCGAGGGTCTCATTGCCGCTGGCGGCCTCACCCACGGCGTTGATGGTCGAATCTGCTTCCAGAAACTGCTTGAATCCGGCTCGGACTACCGCATGATCGTCTGCGATCAGTACTCTTGACACTTTTGGTTCCCCTTGCGAGGCGCGTAACTTAAGAGTTCGCGCATTCTTGGCTTTGTGAATATCCGTTGAGCTTGTTATACAGAGTCTTGAGGCTGCAGCCCAGCGCGTCGGCGGCGCGGCGTTTATTGCCCTTGAAGTAGTCCAGCGTCGCCTCGATCAGCGAGCGTTCCATGTCATGGATTCGTGAACCTACGCGAATGTCCAAGCGCGCTCGATCTGCCGGGTAACCGATGTCGGCGGAGTCCGGGCTGCCCGATACGGACTCGCCGCCGCGAGCACTGCCGTTTTGAATCAGGGGTGCGAGCTCCAAAACACCGTCGCCCAGAATGAAGGCCCGCTCGATGCTGTTCTTGAGTTCGCGCACATTGCCCGGCCAGGAATGCTGCTTGAGCATCATGCGCGCGTGCGCGGACAAGCGCTTCTGAGTCATCGCCTGCGCATTGAGCTGCGAGAGGAAATGATTCGCCAACAGTTCGACGTCATCGCCGCGGCTGCGCAGAGGCGGCATGTCGATCGGAAATACAGCCAGACGGTATAATAGGTCCTCGCGCAGCTGACCCGCTTGTACCGCGGTTAGGGGGCAGCGGTTGGTGGCCGCAATAACACGCACATCACAGGTATGTTCGAGGCTCGCTCCGACTCGGTAGAATTTGCGCGATTCGAGCACCCGCAGCAATCGGGTTTGCATCTCCAGCGGCATCTCGGTGACTTCGTCCAACAATAAGGTACCGCCATGGGCGCGTTCGAACACGCCGGCATGGGCGCGTACGGCACCCGTGAAGCTGCCTTTTTCGTAGCCGAATAATTCCGCTTCAATCAACCCTGCCGGGATGGCACCGCAGTTGAAAGCGATGAACGGTTTGGCGCGACGGGCGCTGCATTCGTGGATCATCCGCGCTGCCAGTTCTTTGCCGGAGCCACTCTCCCCGGTCAATAGCACGCCCGCCTCCGTCGGACCGACCCGCTCGATCAGCCGAAATACCTCTTGCATGGCTGCCGAGTCTCCCAACAAGGAAACTGCCTCGGTTGCAACGGGAGGCGGAGCGGGACGCTGAGAAAATTCATAGCCGACTCGGTTCATCTTAGACTCTCCTACTGGACGCGCTCGTGTAATCGTTACACGAGGCACCAAGCAATTTGTAACCTGTGCAGCCTGGTGCCGCCATGGCTGGGGGCTGATCCTCAGCTCGGACTTCGCGCTGCCTGGTGTAGGAATTTGTCTTACAAACGTGCTACGTTATTGAAAATAAAGGTCTTTCAGAGACTCGTTGCGATTAACGCGGCGCAGATTCTAGCCTCGAGCGACCTATGGCACCCTATGCACTCTGAAATGCTGCGCCGCAGCGCCAACAACTGGTGAACTGAGGCTCTAATTGCTCTGCGCACTGAGTGCAGGTCCAACAGGGGCCCGTCGGCGCCGTGGCAGCTCCGGCGAGTGCACGAAGCGCCGCGGTCTCGAAGGTGTCCTCTACCAGTAGCTGCGGCCACGCTTCCAGAATGGGAAGTTCCCCCAAGGCGCCGGCGAGATATTGGTTGCGCAGTTCGCTTTCGATGCCCGCGGCGATCAGCACATTACGCGCATGCGCGACCTGCAAAAGCGATGCTGCTCGAAATACCCGTTTCACGTTGCGCCCGGCCTCTTATCGCAATGATTTCAAAAACGCGCCCACATTCTCGCCTCGCTCCATCACCTCGACCAAGGCGGAGCCTACCACCACGCCGTCCACATGCGGCGCCAGGCGAGCGACTTGTCGAGCGGAACGAATGCCGAAGCCAGCGCACACCGGCACGGTGGACAAATTTTTCACCCGGTCCAGGTAATCCAATACGTCCGTAGGGACATCGGCAAATCTCCCATCGGCGGATTTTCCCGTAGTCCCTGTCATGGTGACGGCATAGACAAATCCCCGGGCGTGTCGACACAGCATGGCTAAACGCTCCGGCGGGGTCACGGGCGTGACCATTTGCACCAGCGCCAATCCTTCTGCCTCGAGTGCTCGATTCCAATCGCCGCTCTCCTCGTACGGCAAGTCAGGCACGATGAAGCCGGCGACGCCGGCTTGAGCGGCGGTGCGCGGCAGCCTCTCGATGCCAAATGCCAATAGCGGATTCAAATAACTCATCAGCACAATGGGCGCCGCGTGGCGCGGCTCAATGGACTGAAGCTCCTCTAGGATCCACGGCAGCGTTACGCCGCCGGCGAGGGCCGCAAAACTGGCGCGTTGGATGGTGGTGCCATCGGCCATGGGGTCGGTGAATGGGACCCCGATCTCGACCACGTCGCAGATGCCGGCGACGACCTTTAAGTTATCTTTGAATTGACGCCGGTTCGGGAAGCCCGCCGTCACATATCCCACCAGGGCAGGGCGGCCCTTCGCCACGGTTTCTTCAATGGCGTGAGATATGCGCTCGCTGGGCGCGACCGCGGGCATCAGCGCATCTCTCTCAGGAGCGTGTGCTGCAAAATCGGCATGTCTTTGTCGCCTCTCCCTGAGCAACCGATGAGAATTTGCGCCCCCGGATTTTTCCGCGCGAAGCGGCGGGCGCCAAAGAATGCGTGCGCACTCTCAATCGCCGGCAGAATGCCCTCGTACTTGGCGCATTCGGCGAGCGCGTCCAAGGTCTCCGAATCCGTCGCCGACTCATAAGCGACTCGCCCGGTCTTCATCAGGTACGCATGCTCGGGACCGACGCCGGAATAATCGAGTCCGGCGGACACCGAGTGGGTTTCGCGCACCTGGCCGAAAGTATCTTGCAGGATCAGCGTGTAACTGCCCTGCAACACGCCGGGGGTGCCGAATGTCAGCGAGGCCGCATTGTCGCCCAAGCCGGCGCCGCGACCGCCGGCCTCTACACCCAGCAATTTCACGGCCAAATCGCTCAAAAAGGCATGAAATAAACCGATGGCATTCGAGCCGCCCCCGACGCACGCCACCACGACATCGGGCAAGCGACCGCTTGAGGCAAGCAATTGCTCACGCGCCTCGCGGCCGATCACCGATTGCAATTCGCGCACCAAATAAGGATAAGGATGCGGGCCCACCGCCGATCCTAATGAATAATACGTGCCGTCGGGATCGGAGACCCAATCGCGCAATGCCTCGTCGATGGCCGCGCGCAAGGTTTTATCCCCGCCGGTCACCGGCACCACGGTCGCGCCCAACAATTTCATGCGATCGACATTGGGAGCTTGCCGCTCGACATCAACGGCACCCATGTACACCACGCATGGCATGCCAAGCCTCGCGGCAGCGGCGGCGCTGGCCACACCATGCTGGCCGGCACCGGTTTCGGCAATGATGCGCTTGGCACCTAAGCGCTTGGCGAGCAATGTTTGGCCCACCGCGTTGTTGATTTTGTGCGCACCCGTGTGCGCAAGATCCTCGCGCTTGAGGTAAACATCCGCGCCCCAGCGCTTGCTCAAGGTGGGCGCATGCGACAAAGCGGTGGGACGGCCGACCCAGGTACGAAGCTCATTGATGAACTCGGCTTGAAAATCCGCGTCATGCAAGTAACGCTCGATACCGGCTTGCAGCCGGTCGAGCGCCGGTACCAATGTCTCCGGGACGTAACGCCCGCCGAACGCACCATAGCGGCCCTTGATATCGGGCAAATCCATTTAATCGCTCTCCAAACTCGCGGCTGCAGCGCGTGCAGCACGCACGAACTGAAGAATCTTCGCAGGGTCCTTCACGCCCGGCTCGGATTCCACACCGCTGCTGACATCCACGCCAAAAGGCCGTACGGCCTGGATGGCTTCTGCAACGTTTTGCGCGGACAAGCCGCCGGCGAGAATGACCTCGGTCTGTCGCGCGAGCTCCGCGGCGCGGCCCCAATCGGCAAGCTCGCCGATGCCGCTGGAAGGACCCTCGAACAGCATGCGTCCGGGCAACGGGTTAGGCGTTTTTCGACCGAATCGCACCACCGGAAGCACCTTGATATGCGCCGGAATTTTAAGCTCGCGCAAATCCTCCACGTCGGTTTGGAAATAATCCGGTTTGAGTATCCTGCAAATCTCGTCGACTTTCATTTGCAAGGGATGCTGCGCAACGGCGATGCGCAGTATGCCCTTCGGCGCCAGCGCAGCCAGTTGTGCGGCCTGCCCGGGAGTGACCTGCCGCGGGCTCGGCGCAAACACGAACCCGATCGCATCAACGTTGGCATCCGCCGCCGCGCTGACTGCGTCGGCCCCGGTAATACCGCATATTTTGATCCACATGGCGGGAAGTGTAGCCATTTAACTTTGCACTGTCCGCGCCGTTGCCAAAATTTCGCTCAGCAATTGCGTCGGGTCCTCACAGCTCATCAGCGCCGTGCCGATCAATGCCAGGCGAAACCCCATGCGTCTCATTTGCACGGCATCGGCGGCGCAGGTGACGCCGCTTTCCGCCACGGCGGGCCACTTTTGCGGCAGGTGCGATGTAAGTGCGGCGAATCGCTGCGGCATGATTTCCAGGGTCTTGAGGTCGCGGCAATTGACTCCAATAAGAATATTGTCCCCGCTGCGCGCCGCAGTGAGATCTTGCGCGGCTGACAAGTCCGCGGCGTCGAAAGCCTCGAGCAGCACGAACATGCCGTGCTCGGCCGCCGCATCCAGCAAGTGAGTCATCTGCGATGCCGTGAGCATCCTCACTATCACCAGCACACCGCCCGCGCCTGCCGCCCGCGCCTCCAACACCTGGTAAGGATCGATGAGAAAATCTTTGCGCATGACCGGCACGGCCAGCGGCGCAAGCACTCGCGCGGCGTGGCGCAAATGCTGTAGCGATCCATCGAAACGGGTTGGCTCGGTCAGCACTGACACGGCGGCAGCGCCGGCCAGTCCGTATTGCGCCACCCGGCCGAGCCAAGCCTCGCTTTGCCCGCCCAATCGTCCGGCCGCCGGAGAGCGAAACTTGAGTTCCGCAATGACATCGAATCCCTGTTCCGACAAGCGCAGCGGCGGGCTTCGTGGCGCCGCCTTGGCACGCTTCTGAAGTGCCGCAAGCGGCTCGCGCGCCATCGCCTCGCCGACGCGGGCCGCGCTGGTTCGGGCCATCTCATCGAGAAAGCCGCTCATGATGCGGCCTTCACATCGGCGCAGTGCATCGCAAAGACTTTTAGTTTCTGCAGCCACGCTTGAGCCTTGCCGCTATCGAGTACAGCTCGGGCCAGCGCGATGCCTCCAGCGATGGATTGCGAGCGCCCCGCGATGTTGAGCGCAAGTCCGCACTGCAAAACCAGGGTGTCGCGATGCGGCCCTTGATCCCGTCCTTCGAAAACGTCGAGCAGGGCTTTCAAGTTGGCCCTGACATCGCCGCCTTTAAGATCCTGCGCGGCGCAGCGCGGGATGCCGAATTCTTCGGGATTGATCTCCCGCCGGGTGATTTTGGCTCCTTGCACGTCGAATGCGACGAACGAACCGATCGGGGTGGCCTCGTCCCATCCGCCGGCGCCATGCAACACCCAGCCGCGCTCCATCGGCATGCCGGCAAGAGTTCCCGCCATGAGCTCTGCCGTGGGCGCATCGTAGGTACCGATCAACAAGAAGCGCGGCGCAGCTGGATTGGTCAGAGGTCCCAGTAAATTGAACACCGTGCGGATGCCGAGCGCGCTGCGAATCGGGGCAACGGCCTTCATGGCGGGGTGGAAATAGGGTGCGAACAGAAAGGTGAATCCGGTGGCGACGAAACATTCTGCGGCGCGATTTTCATCCAACGGCAACTTGAACCCCAGCGCTTCGATCAGATCGGCACTGCCGCAGCGGCTCGAGATCGAGCGATTACCATGCTTGACGACGGGCAGTCCGCAAGCGGCGGCAAGAAGAGCGGCGCCGGTTGACAGGTTCACGCTGCCCGAGCCGTCGCCGCCCGTGCCCACGATGTCGATGGCATCGAGTCCCTGGGGGAGTGCCGGCTTCAGCGCGAGGGCTCGCATGGCTGCCGCGAAGCCGCGCACCTCATCTGCCGTAACGCCTTTGGTGCGCAGCGCCGTCAGCAAGGCGCCCGCCATGGCAGGTGCAAGATCTGGAGCCGTCAGAGCTCGCAGCAGCGATGCTGACTGCGCCTCGCTCAAATTGCGATTTTCAAGCAGCCGCTCCAAGGTGTGGCGTGGATTGTCCATGCAGCGCGGATTAGTTCTTGAGGAAATTGTTCATGAGTATCGGACCGTCGGGCGTCAATACGCTTTCCGGATGAAACTGGACACCTTCGATCGGCAAAGTCCGATGGCGCACGCCCATAATTTCGCCTTCCGGGGTGCGCGAGGTGACTTCCAGTATCGACGGAACGCTATCGGCATCGGCAATCAGCGAGTGATAGCGTCCGGCCTCGAAGTCCTGGCGCATGCCAGCATACAACCCCTTGCCGTCATGCCGCACAGTTGAGACCTTGCCGTGCATCAACCGCGCCGCGCGGACCACCTTGCCGCCGAATACCTCGACCAAGGATTGGTGACCCAGGCACACGCCGAAAATCGGAATGCGTCCGGCAAAGGCTTCTATCATGGTTTTGGAAACCCCTGCTGCGTGCGGCGTGCCTGGGCCGGGGGAAATGACCAGATGCGTGTGATTCTGCGACAGAGCTTGCTGCACGCTGATGGCATCGTTGCGATGCACGGCGACTTGCGCGCCGAAGCCACGGAAAGCCTGCACCAAGTTGTATGTGAACGAATCGTAGTTGTCGATGAGCAATATTCTGGCCTGCATCTAAAGCCCCTCGGCCGCAAGTTCGAGTGCGCGCCGCAGCACGGCGCTCTTCGCCATCAACTCTTCGTACTCCAGCACAGCAGAACTGTCTGCGACGATGCCGCCCCCGGCCTGATAACTGTAAGTATCGCCGCGAAATACCAGCGTGCGGATGGTGATGGCCTGGTCCATGTCGCCCCGCTGGCCGAAATAGCCCACGGTGCCGCCGTAGAGCTGCCGCCCCGCCGGCTCGAGCTCATCGATCAATTCCATGGCGCGCACCTTCGGAGCGCCCACCAGCGTCCCGGCGGGAAAAGTGGCCGCGAACAAGTCGAATGCGTCTTGGGCAGGCGCCAGGCGCCCCTTCACGCCGCTAACGATGTGCATAATGTGGCTGTAGCGTTCGATCACTCGATAAGGATCCACCGACACCGAGCCGGCTACGGCGACCCTCCCCAAGTCGTTGCGGGCCAGGTCCACCAACATCACATGTTCGGCGTTTTCCTTCGGATCCGCGAGCAGTTCGAGTGCGAGCGCGGCGTCGCGTACCTCATCGGCGCCCCGTGGACGCGATCCTGCGATGGGCCGAAGTTGGGCATGTCCGCCGTGACACTTCACCAACGCTTCCGGAGACGAACCTACCACGGTGATGTCGCCGAGCTCGGCGAAGAACATGTAAGGCGATGGATTCAAAAGACGCAATGCCCGGTAAGCCTGGAACGGCTGCAGCGCATGGCGTCCTTCGAACCGCGATGCCAGCACCAGCTGATAGACATCGCCCGACGCGATATATTCCTGCGCCTGTCGCACCCGCAATGCGTGCCTCTGTTCGGTCAACGATGGAATGGCCAGCGAGAATTTACCCGGCGCGAGAATCATCGGCACGGCGCCGCGCAGCGCCCTCATGACCTCGCGTCGCAGGCTTTGGCGTTCGTGCTCGCTGCCATCATGCAAAAGTGCGACGCCGCGAGTCAGATGATCGAATACCAACAGCGATTGCGGCGCCAGGTAATGCGCATGCGGCGTTACCGTCTGATCGAGACTGCGCCCCGGCAAACGCTCGAAATAGCGCACGGCATCGTAGGCTGTGTATCCCACCAAGCCGCCGAGCAGCGGCACGCCGGCGATTTGTGGACTGGGCTTGGGTGCCCGCGCCAAGCCGGCGCGCAAGACATCCAGGAACTCGTGGCGGTTTTGCGGCCGCGGCCCGATGGCACCGCCAATACTCGCTCCCGCGGCGTCAATTTTAACCTCCAAACAGTCGCCGAAGCCGATGAACGAATAACGTGCCAGGCGCTCGCCGCCCTCGACGCTCTCGAGCAGAAATCGCGGCCGAAAAGGCGCAAGCTTCAAGTACGCCGAAACCGGCGTGTCTAAATCGGCAGCAATGTCAAAAGGCGGTTTCATCGCACATTCCACGGGCAATAAAAAAACCCACCACCACTTGTCAGCGGAGATGGGTTCTGGATTAACGAAAAGATCAAAAGCTAAACGGCCAGCCCACTCCTCAAGAAAAACGCCACCAGCGGGTGCTGCGAAGGATGGGAGCGGTCGACATACGGTCAGTATCGCCGTAGGGGATTGGCAGCGTCAACTGCCAGGTGCATCAATGCTGGCTTTTTCCTGCGGTTTCAAGGACTTTCTTGCATTTACGGGTCAATTCCACGAATCGGGGAGTCAGGCCGATGTCTTCATAGACCGGATCGCCGTGATCATCGCGCGAAATCACCTTAGGTCCCTTTTCGTACGGCATGGCGGCCTCGAGCTCATCAAGCGCTGCCCCCAGCAGATCGGTCACCATTTCTTCGATGGATTGCCCGGCAAAAAGCGTGGCGAGGGCTTCAAGCCTCGCGGCATCATCCAGCGGCAAGCGCACGGCATACTCCTTGGCCGTCCTTGCAGGTGCCGCCGCCGTCTTCCATCGATCGAGCAAGGGCTTGAATTTCACGACTACTCCGCCATAGCAGACTACTGCAAATGACATTATAGCCGCGGGGATCCTCATCAGCGCTCAATCCACTCCGAAATCCGACAATCGCAGCGGCGGTTGGCGGCTCAATCTTGCAGGCGTTTTTGCCTATACCAGCCGGGCTATGAAGCTGGTGTGGAGCACTAACAAGGCGTTGAGCATCGGACTGGCCGTGCTCACGCTGATCGCGGGCGTGCTGCCCGCGGGCGTTGCCTACGTCGGCGCTCAAATCGTCGATGCCGTCATTCACGCCGCGGAATTGCATCGGCGCACCGGCACCACCTTTCTCACCGATGTGGTGCGCTATGTAGCGCTCGAGGCATTGCTGGTCGCCGCGACCTCCATGGCGCAGCGGGGAATTTCCCTGGCGCAGTCTTTGCTACGCGCGCAACTGGGCCAGCGCGTCAATGTGATGATTTTGGAAAAAGCATTGACGCTGGATTTGACCCAGTTCGAGGATTCCGAGTTCTACGACAAACTGACGCGCGCGCGCCGCGAAGCTTCCAGCCGGCCCTTAAGCCTGGTTATGCGAACCTTTGCCTTGGCGCAAAATGCGGTGTCGCTGATTTCCTTTGGCGGCTTGCTCTTTAGGTTCTCTCCATGGGCGGTGGTGCTGTTGCTGTTGGCAGGCTTGCCGGCGTTTCTCGCGGAAGCGAAGTTCTCGGGCGAAGCGTTCAGGCTTTTCCGCTGGCGAGCGCCCGAGTCGCGCATGCAGATCTATCTGGAATCGGTGCTGGCGCGGGAAGATTACGCCAAGGAAGTCAAACTGTTTGGCCTAGGGCAGCGATTTCTCGATCGCTACCGCGAAATTTTTACCCGGCTGTATCGCGAAGATAGGGACCTGACTTTGCGGCGCGACGCCTGGGGCTTTGGCTTGGGATTGCTCGGCATCGCCGCGCTATATGGCGGCTATGTGTGGATTGCCGCGGAAACGGTGCTCGGCGCCATGACGGTGGGACAAATGACCATGTACCTGATGCTGTTTCGTCAGGGCCAATCGGCAGTGACCGCGGCGCTGTCGGCCATCGGCGGTCTGTACGAGGATAATCTGTATCTGTCCAATTTATTCGAATACTTGGAGCAGCCGGTGGGCCGCGGCCATACCGCCGGTCACAAACTCGCCGGGCCTAATCCGCAAGACGGCATTCGTTTCGAGGACGTAGAATTTCTCTACCCCGGCGCGACCCTGCCGGCGCTGTCCGGCATCGACCTGCACGTACGTCCTGGCGAGAGCTTGGCCCTGGTGGGACAGAACGGCTCGGGCAAGACCACTTTGATCAAACTGCTGACGCGCCTCTACGAGCCCACACGCGGCCGAGTCATGCTCGATGGACTCGATCTGAAGGAATGGGATGAGAACACGCTGCGCCAACGCATCGGCGTCATTTTTCAGGACTTCGCGCGCTATCAGCTGATCGTGGGCGAAAATATCGGTGCCGGGGATGCGCGGGCCTTCGATGATGAGACCCGCTGGCATAGCGCGGCCGCCAAAGGCCTTGCCGCGGAGTTCGTAGAGCAGCTTCCCGCCGCCTATCACACCCAACTCGGCAAGTGGTTCAAAGACGGGCGGGAACTGTCGGGCGGCCAGTGGCAGAAAATCGCGCTGGCCCGCGCTTTCATGCGCAGCGAAGCCGATATTTTGGTGCTGGACGAGCCCACCGCCGCGATCGATGCGGGCGCGGAAGCCGAGGTTTTCGAGCATTTCCGCGAGCTGACCCGCAATCGCATTGCCATCGTCATTTCCCACCGTTTTTCGACGGTGCGAATGACCGATCAAATATTGGTGCTGGAGGAAGGGCGCATCGTCGAGCGCGGCAGTCACGAGTCTTTAATGGCGGCCGACGGGCAATACGCCAAACTATTCACTTTACAGGCGCGCGGCTATCGTTAAGGCTTTGCGATTGGGGGCCCCCCGAGTGATTATGAAAAAGAAATTGCAATCAATGACCGCAATAATTTTCGGCGCATTGGGACTAGGCGCTTGGAGTGTCGCGCAAACTGAGGCCTCCTCAGGCGCGGCCGCCGGCGCTCCAGCCGGCGTCAAAATGGGCACGTACCGCGCCGTTCTGGAAACGCCGGGCGGCGAGCTGCCGTTCGGTCTGCAGCTGGTGCGCAAAGGCTCGCAGGTAGTGGGCTATCTCTTGAATGGCGAGGAGCGGCTGCCGTTGCGCGAGGTGAAGATCGCCGGCTCTCATTTGGAGATTAAAATGCCGGGATACGAAAACGTTCTGCAGGCCGATGCCGCCGGCAATCGGTTGACGGGCGAGGTGTTCTTGGTGAAACTCGCCGGCAAGAATCAACATGTGCCGCTGCATGCTACCTTGGGCGAGCAGTATCGCTTCTTCGCGAAACCGATCAAGAACAGCGCGGATCTTTCCGGCAAATGGGCGGTGAACTTCACCGACGACAGCGGCGTTGCGGAAGCGGCGGTCGGCGAGTTCAAACAGTCGCGCGACGCCGTGAGCGGCACATTCCTGACCCCGAGCGGCGATCATCGGTTTCTTGCCGGGCAGGTACGAGGCGAGGAACTCTATTTGTCGACCTTCGATGGTGCGCACGTGTTCTTGTACAAGGCCAAGATCGCAAGCGACGGCACGCTCGCCGGTGATTTTTGGTCCGGTCTGAGATCCCACGAGAAATGGTCCGCCAGGCGCGATTCCGCGGCGCGGCTTCCGGATGCCTACCAGATCACGGCATTGCGTCCCGGCACCCATCAATTCGATTTCGCGTTTCCCGATCTCGACGGCAAAACCATTTCGTCCGCCGATGCTCAGTTTCGCGGCAAAGTGCTGATTGTGGCGTTGGCGGGCAGCTGGTGCCCCAATTGCCATGATGAAGCGGCGTTTCTCGCCCCTCTCTATAAGGAGTATCGCGGCAGGGGATTGGAAATCGTGTCTTTGATGTTCGAACATTTTGGCGATTTTCCCCGCGCCGCCGAGGCTACGCAGCGATTCCGCCGGCACTACGGCATAGAATACACGACGCTGATCGCCGGTATTTCAGACAAGGACGAAGCCGCCAAGACGCTGCCGATGCTGCAGAGTTTCGTGGCGTTTCCGACGACGATTTTCGTCGACCGTAAAGGCCGGGTACGCAAGATTCACACCGGTTTCACGGGTCCCGCCACCGGCCAACACTACCTTGAATTCGTAACCGAGGTAAAACGCACACTTGATCAATTGCTGGCGGAGTCCTAGAGATGCCCTCCTTCGACGTGGTGTCGGAAATCGATACGCATGAGCTGACCAACGCAGTCGACCAAGCGGTGCGCGAACTGACGCAACGATTCGATTTCAAGGGCACCGACGCCACCTTCGAGCTCGAGGAAACCACGGTAACCATGACAGCGCCGGCGGATTTTCAGTTGAAGCAAATGCTCGACATCTTGAAGCTGCGCATCGCCAAACGGGGCATCGACGTCGGCTGCCTGGAAGTGAAAGATCCGGAAGTGAATCTGGCCAGAGCCAAGCAGCTGGTTATATTGAAGCACGGCATTGACGCCGACGCCGGACGGAAGGTATCGCGTCTGATCAAGGATTCGAAACTAAAAGTGCAGGCGCAGATTCAAGGCGACAAGGTGAGGATCATCGGCAAAAAGCGCGATGATTTGCAAGACGCCATCGCGTTGTTGCGCAAGAGCGAGGTCGGTGTGCCATTGCAATTTAGTAACTTTCGCGACTAGCACTTCGCCGGTTTGAGCATCGCTTTAGCGCACGATGATGGTGCCGGCCATGTACGGATGGATCGAACAGTTAAAGCGATAGGTGCCTGGCTTGCCGAACTTGAACGAAAAACCGTCGTTGGTGTCCAGCGCTGCGGAACGGAACATGCCTGAATCGCTGACCACCGTGTGGGGCTCATCGTCCTTGTTCACCCATGTGACCTGCGCTCCCGCGCTCACCGTCAAGGTGGAGGGCATGAACATGAAATTCCTCACCTCGATTCGCACCGGGTCCGCCGCCCGGGCCCCCGTCCACAGCAGCGCAAAGGCAGCCAGGCTCCAAGCAGCGGTGCATGGCGGCCTCAATCTTGGGTCAGTCATGTTCGACTTCCTCGATATCCAAAAATATTCCTGTTCAGGCCAAAGTCGCGTCTTTTAACCAAAGTGACGAGGGATGCTTGACCAGCGACACGCTAGTGATGCCCAGCATTTTGCTCAGTTGATCGGCAGGCACCTTGAGCGGCCCAGGTCCGGGACCTTCACCTGAGACCGGCTGCGGATAGGCAGTTGAGCGGGCCGTATGGAAAGTCACGCTGCCCTCGGTTTTCTGCACGATCTGGTGTATGTGCCCGTTTAGAACGGTGACCGAACCGAAGCGCCGCAATACCCTCATCAGTTGATCGGCATCGCCGGTGCCCCAACCCCAGGGTTCGTAGATGGTCCACAAAGGCATGTGCGCGAATACCACGATCGGGGTGCTCGCCGAGCGGCCCTGAAGATCGGCCGTTGCCCAAGCGAGCTGATCAGATCCCAAGGTGCCCAGACCGCCCGGCTTGAACTGCAATACATTGATCAGCCCGATAAAGTGCACGCCGGCGTGATCGAAGCTGTAGTAGCCCTTGTTGCCGGACGCCTTACCGAACCGATTGAAGTACTCGGTGACGGTGGGATCGGAGGTGTCATGCTCACCGGGCACCGTGTGCAGTTCGGTGGCGCGCAATTTCGAGAGCATCTGCTGCGCCGTATCGAATTCCACCGCTTTGGACAAATGCGTGATGTCGCCGGTGTGAATGATGAGTGCAGGCTGCTCCGGCATCCCGTTGACCAGATCGATAGTGCGGGCCAGCGTTCCGTTGACGTCGGGATTGGCTTCTTTGTTGAAACCGATATGCGTGTCGCTGATCTGGACGAACAAGGGCTTGCCCAGCTTGAGGGTGGCTGCGTTGTCATCGGCCGCCTGCGCCAAGCTCAAAGGGGTGAAGACACCGCCGGACAGCCCGAATAGGGTCCCGGCCCCTCCATATGCCATGCATTTCAATGCGTTACGACGCGATAGCCTCGATCGATCATCCGACATGGCGGCACTCCTACAGTTGCGGTTCTAAAGAGAAGACTGCGCCACGCCTCGATTTATTCCGGCTTGGGCCGATGGCGTCGGCGGCGCGGGCAGGGTAACGTTCAAGGATGAAAACCGAGGGAACATCCATGGGCAGAGGAAATTTGGCCGGTGCCGCGCGCGCGCGTCTGGTCTTGATCGGGCTCGCAGCCTTAGGGTTAGGCGCCTGCGCTTCGGATTCAGTCGTGGTCACAGGGAGCGCGCGTCCGCCCATATCACCGGCCGAGGTGAGAATTTATTCGCGTCCGCCGGCGGTGTTCCAGGAAATAGCCATTCTCAACGCCTCAAAGAACAGCGCATTCACTACCGGCGGCCAGAAAACGGTCGACAAAGTGATCGCGGGTCTCAAAGAACAAGCGGCCAAGCTGGGCGCCAACGGCGTCATCCTGGAGGGCTTTTCGGATCAGCAAACCGGAGCCGTGGGATCAGGGGTGGGATCCGACTCCTATTCCCGCAATTCCTCAGTGGGCGTGGGCGTGGGGGGATCCTTGGGTCTATATAAAAAGACCGGTCATGGCATCGCCATTTTCGTGGCGCCCGGCTCACCGGAATTAAACCTCCCCCCAGAGGCAGGACGCCCTTAAGCTTGTTCGCGCAGCAGCCGCACAAGTTCCAGCAATTCATCCCAGCTGGTATCGGATACGGCGCAGTACTCAACATCGCCTTGGCTCCAGAAGGCGAGGTGATAACCGTTACGCGTGGCATTGCTGGGCAGCCGGTGGGTGCCGACCCAGCTGAATAGATTGATGACGTGGGGGCCATGCTGGTAGACCACCACAGCGGAGCGTTGATGGTCGATGTAATCGGCGCGCCCGCCGATCAACTTAAACCCTTGCGAGTCAAAGTCGGCGACCACGGGGGAAACATCCGCATGTCCCGCAAACCAGGGCTTGACCGTGTGTTTGTCGGCCGACACCACGTCAATCAAATGCGAAGGCATCAGCGATCGCACATGGGCGCTCACGATTTCGCCGCTTAAGGGGCTGTCCACGCGCGGTATGAATAACAATGCGCCGACGACCGCAGCCAGCGCGGCGCCTCCGATACCGCCGCCGATGGCGCTCCAAAATACGCGTCCGCGGCCCAAGGCGGAGCCGCGCGCAATCCGACGCGGCGCTGCAGCGATGTCGCGCACTGCACCCACTTCCAGATCAAGGGCGCACATGATCTGCGAGCGCAGCTCAGGCGGCGCACCTTCGTAGCTCACGTCCCGCCGCAGCCTCGTGCGCACTTCTTCTAAGTTCTGGAGCAGCGCACGGCATTCGGCGCAATGTTCAAGGTGGCGCTCGATCTCCGCGGCGCAAAGCGCATCGACCTGGCCGTCGAAATGAGCCTGTACCCTTAAAGACTCAGCGCACTGCACGCGGCTTTCCTTCAACTTCTTTCAGCCATTTGCTCTTCAGCGCGGCGCGCGATCGCGCCAAGCGCGACATGACCGTGCCGATCGGCACCCCCGTGACCGCCGCAATTTGCGCATAGTCCATTTCTTCAATTTCACGCAAAATCAATACCATGCGGTGCTCTTGCGGCAACGAAGCCATGAGCCGCTCGAGCACCTGCTTCTGATCCGACAGAATCGAATCGCTCTCAGGATTAGGCGTGGTCGCAATCATCGCGTGCCCGTCAACCGCATCGCTTTCCTCCGGCAGCGGCACAAAGGCACGCCGCTGTTGCTGCTTGGCAGCCGTCAAATGACAATTGCGCACGATGCTTAAGAACCACGCTTTCGCCTCGGAGCCCCGCAGGCCATCGAAGCCCCGAAAAGCCCGCAAGATCGCGTCCTGCACGACGTCGTCCGCCTCGCCCGCGGCAGGGCATAGCCACCGAGCGAAGCGATATGCAGCGTCGAGATGAGGCAAAACTTGCGCCTCGAATCGAGCGCGTTTGTCATCCATCATTCTAAGACCCGCGGCACGGCTATTTTATTCCCAAGGAGTAGGGGATCCCCGATGGGTATGAAGCGATTCGCGGCGCGGATCAAGGTTCCCGCCGATAGCTCCGGCACACCGTAGACCTCGACCGACACCGAATCCCGTTCGCGAATTTTGTGCACCAGCAAGTCGAAGTCGCCATCGCCGGTGGCCAGCACCACCACATCAGCCCGCGGAGCAAACTCGAGCACTTCCAAGGTGATGCCGACGTCCCAGTCCCCTTTCGTCGATCCGTCCATCCTCCGGATAAAGGGCTTGAGCCTCACTTCAAAGCCAATGCCACGGAGGATGGCCTGAAACTGCTTCTGCTTCTCATCGTCGCGGTCAATGGCAAATGCCACCGCCTTCACAACCTTTCTGCCGTGCGTCGCTTGCGCCCAGAACTTGTTGTAATCGAAATGCCGCGAGAAGCGCTGGCGCGTCGTGTAGTAAATGTTCTGAACGTCGACGAAAATCGCCACGGCTTCCAATTCGCCCTCGCTTAGAGTTCTGCAATCACAGGTCAGTATAACGCCGCACTCGCGTATCCTAATGCCATAACAAGGGGTGGCTCGTGACTCGAATACTGCTCATCAAGGCGGCCATCGTAGCTCTGGCGTTGCAAACTTTCCCCTCGTGGGCGCAGGCGCCTTTCCTTTCGCAGTCGCAATGGTCAGCCCTGCGTCAGGAGGCCAGCGGCTCGGCCCCCTATGAAAACCTGCGCGCCTTGACGCGCCTGCACCGCATTCCCGCAACACCGGAATTCGATGCCGCCGCGCAATTCATTCTGCAGCGAGCCAAAGAATATGGCCTCGAGGATGTGCACGCCGAGCAATATCCCATCGATGCGAAAATTCATTACGGACTCATGCGCTCGCATGTGGGCTGGAGCGTGGACAGTGCCCGGCTTTGGCAGATCGAACCGGTGCACACCGTGCTCGGCGATTGGGCCACCGATCCCATCAAGCTGGCGGACTACAGCCACAGCGCAGACGTGGAAGCGCCGCTGGTGGACGTGGGCGCCGGAACGGCGGAGAGCGATTATGCCGGCAAGGATGTGCGCGGTAACATCGTCCTCGCCGATGGAGTGCTGGCCCTGGTGCAGCGTCTGGCAGTGCTGAAATACGGCGCCGCCGGCATCGTCAGCGACATGCCCAATCAAACCACGGCCTGGTCCGGGCTCGACCCCACCCTTGTGCGGTGGGGACATCTGGACGCTTCAGTGCCGGGCGGGTTCGCCTTCATGGTGTCGCGCAGTACCGCCGCCGATCTACGCGCGCAAATGCTCAAGGGCCCTGCCGTCCTGCTCGCAGCCCACGTAAAGGCGCAGGTGGGACCCGGCCAGTGGACGGTGGTGACCGGCACGATCCGCGGTACCGACACGGGAGCCGGCGAGATCGTTTATAGCTGCCACCTCGACCACCAACGGCCCGGTGCGAATGATAATGCCAGCGGTTGTGTGAGCATTCTCGAATCGGCGCGCGTTCTGAAACACCTGATCGGCAGCGGCAGACTGAACCGCCCTCAGCGCACCTTACGCTTCATCTGGGGTCCGGAGGTCGAGGGCACCATGGCTTTCTTGAGCACGCACCCCGACATCATGCGATCTATGCGGGCCGATGTTCACATGGACATGGTAGGCGGAGATCCCTTCAAAAACAAATCCGTGCTGCATGTCACCGAAACGCCCTGGTCCTTGCCCACGTTCATCACTGATATCGGCGATCTGTTTGCTGAAAGCATTCGTGATTCTGCGGCCCTTTACACCGAGGATGGCAGTCACGAGGAGGAGGCCGTAATCGAGGATCGCGACGGCGCCGGCGGCACACGCAATGCATTCTTCGTCGACGAGACGCCGTATGCCGAGGGCAGCGATCACGACGACTACGATTCATCGACCATCGCCGTACCATCGCTGTACCTACGGGACTGGCCGGATATCTACATTCATACGGATCACGACACCCTGCAACAGATCGACGCCACCAAGCTGCGCCGGGTCGCCCTCTTGGGGGCTGCGTCGGGCTATAGCTTTGCTACTTTAAGCGCAGCGCAGTCCTCCGAGGTACTGCCTTTCCTCGCGGTGCGCGCTGAAAGCCGGATGGCGCACGGTTTCGAGCGAGCGCAGAAGCTCCTGGGCGATACCAGCCTGCCACCCGGCCAGGCGTTATTCGAAGCTCGCAACCTCATGGCGCAAATGCTCAAGAGAGATGAGGCCGCATTGAAAAGTTTCGCGGCCTTTACGCAAAGCGATCCGCCAGAGCTGGCGGCCTCCGTCGGCGCTGTCAAAGCGCAAGCCGCGGCCTTGAACGGTTGGCTTGATCGCCTTGCTGCGAAACGCGGCCTGACAGCCGCCGATGCACCCGCGGAACGGGCCGGCTCGCGTATTCCGCGGCGTATCGGCGAGTTCGGCCCGCTGACTTTTCAGAACGACGACGTGTTGGTCGACCGACTGGGCAGGGATCGAGTGCACAAGATCCGATTGCTGAACGCCGATTCGAGCCGTCTGCTCCATGTCGGGGACCGCGGCGCGCTCTACGCCTATGAGATCGTCAATTTCGTCGACGGCCGCAAATCGGTGCAGGAAATTCGAAACGCGGTGGCCGCGGAATTCGGACCCATTCCAACGGCGTTAGTCAGCGATTATCTCAACGCCTGCGAAGAAGCCAAAATCGTCACGTTTCGCTAGGCGCGCCCTCTTTTATTGCGGCGACGGACCGGGAGGCGGGGTTGCCTTGCCGCGCTGCATTCCCTTGGAGTAAATCACCGTACCGTCGAGTTTGACGATGATGGCGTCGATGTCATCGATGCGGTTGTAAATCTCCATCGCCTTTTCAGGGCCTAGCACGAAAGCGGTCTTGGACAGGCCGTCGGTTCGGGTCGCATACGGCCCGATGATGGTTGCGCTGCGCACTTTGCTGGCGGAATGTCCGGTGCGCGGATCGATGATGTGATGGTAACGCACGCCGCCCTCATCGAAGAACCGCTCGTAATCACCCGAAGTGGAGATCGCCGCATCCACGAGAGGAACGCTCGCAATCAACTCACCTTCCCCCTTGCGCGGGTCGCGGATGCCCACCATCCAGGGCTTGCCGAAGCGGTCGCCGATGATGCGGCTGTCGCCGCCCGCCGAAACGTAGGCGCGCGTAAATCCGTGCGCCTTCAACACATCGATCCCGCAGTCCACCGAATAACCCTTGGCGATGCCACCCAAATCGATGCGCACGCCCTTCTGGGTGAACTGCACGGTTTGGCTTTTCGGATCGAGAATGACATGTCGGTAATCCACTGCCGGCAGCGCCTTGGCAATCTGCATCTCGTTGGGACGGACATGTTTGGGAAAATTGTACAGGTAGCCGACGCTGGCATAGGTGATGTCGAAGGCCCCGTCGGTGATGACTGAATACTCTTTCGCCTTGATGAGAAGATTGAACAGTTCCTTTGAAATCATCATGGGCCCGTCGGCCGCCCTGGCATTGACTTGGGACACTTCGCTGGTGGGCTTGTAGGTGCTCATCGACTCATCGATGTGGCGCATTCCATCGAGTACCGCATCGATAGCGGCCTCGGCACTGGCCTTGTCCTCCGTCCACAGCTCCACTGTGATGCGCGTGCCCATGATGCCGTCGGTGACGCGGGTTATCCATTCGGCATGCGCGGGAAACGCCGCCGTTGCGAACGCCGAGATGCATGCAAATGTTGCCAACGCTTTAAATTTCATGCTGCAAGACTAACGAGTTCTGCGCAAGCTTGCGCGCCATTGCGTGAGCACCAATGCGCTGCCGACCATGCCGCCCAAGTGGGCGAAGTGCGCGATGCCGGACATCGATCCGGTGACGCCCAGAAAAAGCTCGATACCTGCATAAATGGTCGCGAACAGCCATGCCGGCATGGGAATGGGTGGAATCAGCGGCACCACCTTGCGTTTCGGAAACATGACCGCGTATGCGAGCAGCAAGCCGAACACGCCGCCCGAAGCGCCCAGCGTAATGCCTGCGGGCGCCCCAAACAGGCTCGGTATCAATAATTGCGTCACCGCGGCGGTGATCACCGAGGCGAAGTAGCACACCAGTAATCGCCGCGGTCCGACATAGCGCTCGATTTCCGTGCCGAACATCCACAGCCCGAGCATGTTGAACAAAATATGCGAGATGTTGTGCGTATCATGCAAAAAGGCGTAAGTAATGATTTGCCAGAAGCGAAAGTACACGTTGCCTTCGACGGGCTGCAGCGGCCATAACGCAAAATATTGCTCCATCAAGTCGTTTGACACGCCCTGCAGGAGGAACACGACGACGTTGGCGGCGATGAGGACTTTGACGGCGGTAACTTTCATGGTGGTCGCATATTCTAGCGCTTCACGAAGGAGCCGCCGATGAAAACCATTTTCTTGGACTACGACACCGTTTCAAACGGCGATCTGGATACGACTCGCTTGACCGAGGCGGCCGCAGATCTCACCCTTTACGCATCGGACGCATCGAAAACCTCCGAGCGCCTTCAGGATGCCGATGTGGCGCTGATCAATAAGCTTGAACTGAATCGCGAGTTGCTGCGAGGCGCCGCGAATTTGAAATTGGTCGCGTTAGCCGCCACCGGGACTAATAATGTCGACTTGGTTGCCGCGCGGGAACAAGGCATCGCAGTTTGCAATGTGCGCGCCTATTGCACCGCCTCGGTCGCTCAGCACGTGTGGGGGTTGATATTGAGCCTCACCCAGCACGTCGAAGATTTTTCCCGCCTCTCGAAAAGCGGCTCTTGGGCACGGGATGAAGCCGGTGCCGCATGGTCCTATCCCATCCGTGAACTGCAGGGCCGAATCTTCGGCGTGGTCGGCTGGGGCGAACTGGGGCGCGCAAGCGCACGCATCGCCGCTGCTTTCGGCATGCGAGTGCTTATTGCCAACCGCGGCGGCGCAGCTGCGGCGGCGGGCCGGGTGGACCTCGATGAATTGCTCGCGCAGGCGGACATCATCTCCTTGCACTGCCCGCTGACCGACTCGACTCGCGGCCTCATCGGCGCGCGGGAACTCAAGCTGATGAAGAGCGATGCACTGTTAATCAATACCGCGCGCGGGGCATTGGTGGACGGCGAGGCTCTCGCCGCTGCGCTCAAGGCAGGCGAGCTCGGGGGTGCCGGGATCGATGTCCTTCCGCAAGAGCCGCCTGCGAAGGACGACCCGCTACTGCGCAGCCCTGTGCCTAATTTATTGGTGACGCCTCACATCGCCTGGGCAGCGCGCGAAGCGCGCCAGCGCTGCATAGATGAAATGGCCGCCAATATTCGAGACTTTCTCCAAGGAGGCCGGCGCGGGCGGGTCGTCTGACTTGAAGGCTAACCCCGGTTGGCCTTTTTCTCTCGCTTGGCTGCACGCTTCTCTTCCAATGTCTTCGTCGGCTTTTTCTTGTCTTCTTTCTTTCGTTCCATACCCTTGCCCATGATCCACTCCTCTATTTGACGAACGATTAATCTTTCGCGCGACGCCGGGCCATGATCTTAGGCTTTGCAGGCTTCGCCTCTCGGGAGCTTAGCCCAGGATGCCGGCCGATCGTAGCGCGCGGCGGCTTCGGTGGCTTCTCACTGACGCTGCTGATACGCAGCTCCCGCCCCGCTACTCGCACTTTCTGCAAGTCTTTAAATATGTTCTTGGGCATGCCTTCTGGCAAGTCCACATAGCTATGGTCCTCGCGAATATCAACGCGCCCGATGTGCACGCCCTCGATGCCGGATTCGTTGGCAATGGCGCCGACGATGTTGCCCGGCTTGATCCCATGCACGGACCCCACTTCGATGCGGAAAGTTTCCATTTGTCCGGGGCCAGATCGGCGTGGCCGCTCAGATACCGGCTCTTCTCGCGCCGAGGGCCGCACCCGCTCTGATGGCCGTTCGCGCTCTTCGCGATGTGCATGCACCTCCGGCTCCCGCACCGGAGATCTGACCGGTTCTCGTTCCGCCTTTGCAGCCAGCAGCAGCGGCGTATTTCCTTGAGAAAGACTGGCGAGGGCCGCGGCGATGTCGATGAGCGGCACGCCGGACTCGGCTTCCAGCTGCTCCAATACGGGCCGGTAAATAATTGCATCGCCCGCGGCGATGATGTCAGTGACGCGTTGCTTGAACTTGGCAATCCGCAGTGTGTTGACGGCATCGACACTCGGAAGGTTCATGGGTTCGATAACCTGCCGGGTGGCTCGCTCGATGGCGCGCAGCATATTGCGCTCGCGTGGAGCAATGAAGAGGATGGCCTCCCCCTTGCGCCCCGCCCTCCCCGTGCGGCCGATACGATGAACGTAGGATTCGGTGTCGTACGGGACGTCGTAATTCACGACGTGCCCGATGCGTTCTACATCCAGTCCGCGGGCGGCCACATCGGTGGCAACCACGATGTCGATCTGACCCGCTTTGAGCCGCGCCACGGTGCGTTCGCGCAGCGGCTGCGCAATGTCGCCGTTTAGCGGCGCGGCCGCGAAACCGCGGGCTTCGAGTTTTTCGGCCAGCTCCACCGTGGACTGCTTGGTGCGGGTAAAGACCAGCATGCCGTCGAACGGTTCGGCCTCGAGAATCCGCGTCAGGGCGTCGAGCTTGTGCATGCCGCTGACCATCCAATACCGCTGCCGGATATTGGTCGCGGTGCTGGTCTTGCTCTTGATGGTGACTTCGACCGGCGTAGTTAAGTGCTTGGCCGCGATGCGCCGGATCGGCGCGGGAATGGTCGCGGAGAAAAGGGCGACTTGGCGCTGCGGCGGAGTTTGTTCCAGGATGCTTTCGACTGCATCGATAAAGCCCATGCGCAGCATTTCATCGGCTTCATCGAGCACCAGCAGGGTCAGGCCCGTGAGCTTCAAGGTGCCGCGGTTCATGTGATCGATAACCCGTCCCGGTGTACCCACCACCACATGCACGCCGCGCCGCAGGGCATTGAGCTGAGGCTGGTAGCTTTGGCCGCCGTAAATGGGCAACACATGGAATCCTTTCAGGTGGGCGGCGTAGCGCAGAAACGCCTCGGACACCTGCAGCGCCAATTCGCGCGTCGGAACCAGTACCAAAACCTGCGGCTCGTGCCGACTCAGGTCAATTTTGGTGAGCGCAGGCAGGGCGAAAGCGGCGGTCTTGCCTGTGCCGGTTTGCGCCTGGCCCAGCATGTCCATGCCCGACAACAGCACGGGGATGGTCTGGGCTTGGATGGGTGAAGGCGACTCATAGCCCACATCGGCCAGCGCCTTTAACACCGGCTCCGACAGCTTGAGGTCTCGGAAACTCGCGGAACTTTCAATCGAGTCTGCCGGAACTGCGCTCATAGGAGATGCCTTGCAAAGGATTGCGCAAGTCTAGCGGTTTGACTGGGTATTGCTACCATATCGCTATGGGACGCATATTCGAAGTCAGAAAACACGCCATGTTCGCCCGCTGGAACCGCATGGCCAAGCAATTCACGCGGGTTGCGAAGGACATCGCCATCGCGGTCCATGCCGGCGGCGCGGATCCCGCGTCGAACCCGACGCTGCGCCGTGTGCTGCAGAACGCACGGGCCGTCAACATGCCCAAAGACAAGACCGACGCTGCGATCCGGCGCGCCTCGGGCAAAGATGCAGCCAACTATTCAGAGATTTTGTACGAAGCTTATGCCCCCCACGGTGTTGCACTGCTGGTCGAAACGGCCACAGACAATCCCACCCGCACGGTGGCGAGCCTGCGCAACATTTTCATGAAGGGCGCTGGCAATCTGGGTACCACCGGCAGCGTCAGCTTTCTGTTCAAGAAAATGGGCGTTTTCCGCTTGGATCCCTCCAAGGTCAGTGATCAGGATGAGCTGGAGCTCGATCTGATCGATTACGGCCTGGAAGAAATGGGCGACAGCACCGGTGACAAAGGTGAGCCGCAAATCGTGATCCGCGGTGCCTTTAATGATTTCGGCAAGTTGCAGGAAGCCTTGGAGCGGCGCGGCATTACCCCGCTTTCCGCCGAGCATGAGTACATCTGCTCGGTGCCGATCGAATTGCCTGAGGATCAAGCCAAAGAAGTGTTGGAATTGATCGACAAGCTGGAACAGGACGACGACGTGCAGAAGGTCTTCCACACCCTCGCCTAGCCCGTTCGCACCGCTGTGACCAATCTAATTTAAGTTAAGGCGTCGACGTTAAGCCTGCTTCATCCTGTGTCATCGAATCCGCGGCTCGCACGTTTGAATAGGTGAGAGCAAGAAGTCCCTTAGGAGAATGTTGTGCACAGGTTATTTAAGTTCCTGATTCCTATAAGTATCTTGGCGATGACTGGCTGTGTGGTAGCGCCATACGGCTATCACCCCGGATACTATGGGCGGTACTACGGTCCGGGCGTAGGGGTGGTGGTTCAGCCCCCGGTCGTGGTCGTTCGCCCCTATCGCTGGTAGGCGCGGGCGGGTGAGATAATTGCGCTGTGGCAACTCACCCGTTCCGAATCGTCAATGTATTCACCGCAGGGCGAGCTCCCTTCACCGGCAATCCTCTGTGCGTATTCGAGAATGGAGCGCCCTTCAGCAGCGAGCAAATGCAGGCGCTGGCCCGCCAATTCAACTTATCGGAAACCACATTTCTGCTGCCCTCCTCGCGCGCGGATGCACGAGTCCGGATTTTTACGCCGAGCTACGAAATGGCCTTCGCCGGACATCCCACACTGGGCAGCGCCTATGTTTGCCGGGCGCTAACCGCAGGCGCAGCCTCATTAACACTGGAAATGGAAGCGGGACTCATTCCGGTGAGCGCCGCGGGGCACTGCTGGACCTTGTCGGCGCTGCCCGCCTCTTCCCGCGAGATCGACTTCTCCGTTGATGTGTTAGCCGAGGCGCTCGGGCTTGAATTGAGCGACTTGGCCGACAGACCCTTGTGGGTCAAAGCCGG
>JANYAD010000091.1 GCA_025355165.1 Gammaproteobacteria bacterium
ACGAAGATGGACCTTTGCTTGGCCATCTCCTCAGGCTTCTTCTTGCCCATCGCGCGCCGCAGCAGATCGGCCGCGCCGAGTGTGTACCCGGCGAGCACCTGCGCGATCTGCATGACCTGTTCCTGATAGAGGATCACCCCATAGGTGGCCGCAAGCACCGGTTTGAGGTCCGGATGCAGGTAGTCGACCACGGCACCGGTGGTGTCGTGCTTACGCGCGATGAAATCCTCGACCATGCCGGATTGCAAAGGCCCCGGCCTAAATAACGCCACCAGCGCCACGATGTCGCCGAAGCGGTCCGGCTGCAGGCGCCGAATCAAGTCCTTCATGCCGCGAGATTCGAGCTGAAACACCGCCGTGGTCTTGGTGCTCTTCAACAGCGCGTATGTGGGCGCATCATCCATGGCCAACGCGCTCATCACCAGCGCCGCTTCGCCGGCGGCGGCGCGCTGCTCGTTGATGTCCCTCACCACCCAGTCGATGATCGTGAGGGTACGCAAGCCCAGAAAGTCGAATTTCACCAGCCCCGCCGCCTCGACGTCATCCTTGTCGAACTGCGTCACCGGGGTGGTGCTGCCCTCCTCGCAGTACAAGGGCGTGAAATCCGTCAAAACCGAAGGCGCAATCACCACGCCGCCCGCGTGCGTGCCGGCATTGCGCGCCAGGCCCTCGAGCGATCGCGCCAGATCGATCAGGTCGTGCACCTCGGAGTCCGCGCTATACAGACGCTTCAGTTCCTCTTCTTGCTGCAGCGCCTTATCGAGCGTCATACCGATCTCCATCGGTATCAGCTTGGCGATCCTGTCCACATAGCCGTACGGATGCCCGAGCACGCGGCCCACATCGCGCACCACGGCCTTGGCCGCCAACGTGCCGTAGGTGATGATCTGCGAGACGCGATCTCGACCATATTTGTTGGCGACATACTCGATGACCCGGTCGCGCCCTTCCATGCAAAAGTCGACGTCGAAATCCGGCATCGAGACTCGTTCCGGATTCAAAAACCGCTCGAACAGCAGGTCATGCTCGATCGGATCCAGATCGGTAATTCCCAACACATAGGCCACCAGGGAGCCGGCGCCGGATCCGCGCCCGGGCCCTACCGGCACGCCATTTTCGCGCGCCCAGCGAATGAAATCTGCGACGATCAGGAAGTAGCCGGCGAATCCCATGGCGCAGATGACGCCGAGCTCAAGATCGAGCCGCGCCTCATAGGCGGGCGCTGGCGCAAGTCGCGATTGCAAGCCGCGCTTCGATTCGTCGCGCAGGAATTGCTCGGTGTTGGACCCGGCCGGTACCGGGTAGGCCGGCAGCATCGAAGCCCCCAAGCGGATTTCCAGCGAGCAGCGCTTCGCGATTTCAACCGTGTTGGCCAGCAGTCCCGGCGCGTCTTTGAACAGCTCGGCCATTTCGGCCGGCGATTTCAAGTACTGCTCCTCTGAGTAGCGGCGTACCCGGCTCGCGTCCGCGAGCTGCGCCCCATCATGGATGCACACACGCGCCTCATGCGCTTCGAATTCCGCGCGGGCCAGGAAGCGCACATCATTGGTGGCAACCGCCGCCACGCCTCGAGAGCGCGCCAGTTCCAGTGCGGCATCCGAACAGACCTGTTCGCCGGCACGGCCGGTGCGCTGTATTTCCAGATAAAACCGATCGCCGCAAAAGGCTTGCCAGCGCTCCAGACAACGCTCTGCCTCGTCGTCGCGGCCGCGCGCCAGGCTCCTGCCGATATCGCCCTCGAAACCGCCCGATAACACGATCAGACCCTCAAGCACGTCGCGATTCAGCCAGGCGCGCTCCAACATCGGCGCGCCGCGCTGCTGTCCTTCCAGATACGAGCGCGTCACCAGCTGAGTAAGATGGCGATAGCCCACCAAATTCTGACAGAGGAAAACGATGCGCGAGGGCGCCGCTCGTTCCCCCGGTTCGCGGATCCAGGCATCGACACCTATCAGGGGTTTGATACCGGCGGCCTGCGCCTCCTTATAAAACTTCACCATGGCAAACAAGTTGCTCTGATCCGTCAAGGCCACGGCGGGCATACCGGCGGCGGCAACGGCGGCCATTAAGTCCGCGACTCGCACGATGCCATCGAGCAGCGAGTACTCGGTGTGCAACCGCAAGTGAACGAATGGGTTCAAAGCCCACTCCGCAAGGCGAGGCGTACCGGTTCGAATGAACGTCGGTGCAGGGGACAGGGACCGTGCAGGATCAGCAACCGTTGATGATCGGGGGTAGCGTAGCCCTTGTGATCCGAGAAAGCATATGCAGGATACAACGTATGCATCTGATCCATATATGAATCTCTGGCAGTTTTTGCCAATATCGACGCTGCGCTGATCGCCGGCTGCGTGACGTCGCCGTCGATAATGGCACGCGCCGTCAGCACCTTCCCGAGCCCGCTCAGATTGGGCAGCAGATGCCCATCTACCAGCACATGATCCGGCGTCAACGTCATCGACAGCAACGCGCGGCGCATCGCGAGAAAGGTGGCCTGCAGGATATTCAACGCATCGATCTCAACGTGGTCTGCCCAGCCGATCCCGAAGCACAACGCCTCGCGACGAATCACCACGTTCAAGCGCGAGCGTTCCTCGGCGCTCAAGGACTTCGAATCTGCAACCCCCTCGATGGGGCGGCGCGGTCTTAAGATCACTGCCGCGGCGACCACCGGACCCGCCAACGGTCCGCGGCCAGCCTCATCAATGCCTGCCACACGTCTCATTTGGAAATTCCGGTCGGCCCGTTGCGCGCGGGCCCATGCCGCGCTTGCAGCAAGTCCAAAATCGCCTGTGCCGCCCGCGATCCCGCGCCCCGGCGCAAGTCGGCATGAATGCGTGAAAATTCTCTCTCCAAGGCGCCGCGCCGCTCCGGTTCGTCAAGCCACATCAAAAGCTCCGCCCCGATCGACTCTGGGATGATCTGATGCTGAAAATATTCGCCGACGAGGCGCTGATCCGCAAGTAGATTTGGCTGCGCAAAATACTTGGATTTGACCAGATTCAGTCGGGTGATTAGCCATGCCGTCAGCGCGCCCAACCGATAGACCACCACCATCGGGCGCTTGCACAACGCGGCCTCCAAACTGGCCGTACCGGACGCCACCAATACCACATCGGCCGCACTCAAGGCCCGCGTAGCCTGACCATCGATCAGTTGCACATCGACGTTCGGCGCATCGCGCCGCATAATTTTGCAGAAAATCTCGCGCGTCGCGGCGCTCGTCAGCGGTGCGATGAACTTGAGTTTGGGCCGCTGCTCCATAAGCCAGCGCGCTGTGGCCGCGAAGTCGCCCGCCAGGCGCGCCACTTCACCGCGTCTGCTCCCGGGCAGCAGCGCGACGACGGTGGCGTTGAACTCCACACCCAGAGCGAGCCTCGCTGCGTCGCGATCGATATTCTCAGGAATGGCATCGGCCAACGGATGACCGACGAATTCCGCGGGGATGCCGTGCTCATCGTAGAAGCGCTTTTCGAATGGCAGCAGGCACAGCACCAGGTCAATCGATTGCCGAATATTGCGCGCACGTCCCTGGCGCCAGGCCCATACCTGGGGGCTGACGTATTGAACGGTAGGAATTCCGGCGGCGTGCAGGCTGCGGGCCAGTCTCAAGTTGGTATCGGGTGCATCGATACCGATGAATACATCCGGCCGTGCGGTGAGAAACATGCGTTTGATGCGCGATAGCAGTCTGGCCAGCCTCGGCAGCTCCCGTAAAACATCGAACAGCCCCATGACCGCCAGGGATTCGGCCGGCTCCCAGCTTTCGCATCCGGCCGCCAGCATCTTGGGTCCCGCGACCCCAAAGAATTGGGTGTCCGGCGCGCGGCGGCGCAACGCATTGATCAGATCAGCACCCAAGGTATCGCCGGATGCTTCACCTGCCACCAGCCCCACTCGCAGCGGGACGGGGGCGTTCGCAAATTCAGGTGCCGCCATTGGGAGCCTGGGTGACTAACGCACGATACTGCGAGAGCTGCGCTTGATGAACTCGACGAAGGGCGCGATCTCCGGCTGCGTGCCCGCCGCTTTCTCCAGCGCCTCGATAGCGGCTTTTAATTTCATGCCGGAACGGTACAGCAAGCGATAGGCGCGACGGATGTTCAGAATCTGCTCGGCACTGAAGCCGCGGCGCTGCAGCCCGACGGCGTTGACGCTGTGCGGTACGGCCGGGCGTCCAACCGCCATCACATAAGGCGGCACATCACGCGTCACGGCGGCATTGTGCGCGATAAAACAGTACGCACCGATCTTGGTGTGCTGGTGCACGGCCGACAGCCCGCCCATGGTCGCCCAGTCACCGATTTCGACATGCCCTCCGAGCGTCGCACAGTTTGCCATCACGATTTGATCGCCGAGATGGCAATCATGGGCTACATGCGAATACGCCATCAGCAAATTGTCATTGCCGATGTGAGTTACGCCCTTGTCATGTGTGGTACCGCGATTCACTGTGACGGACTCACGGAACACGTTGCGATCGCCGATTTCAAGCCGCGTCGGCTCGCCGTTATATTTCTTGTCCTGCGGCGCATCGCCCAACGAGGCAAATTGATAAATCTTGTTGTGGCTGCCGATACTCGTCGGGCCGTTGATCACCACGTGCGGTCCGATCCAGGTTCCCGCACCGATGCTGACATCGGCGCCGATCACGCTGAAGGGTCCGATCTGAACGTCCGACGCGACGTCTGCTTGCGGGGAGACCACCGCCCGCGAATCGATCATCCGACGGCTCCTTTGGGAGGCGGAGCTTTGGTTTCGGGAGCGACCATGATTTCCGCCGAGGCCACTTCCTTGCCGTCGACCTCGGCCGAGCAATCAAACTTCCAGATGCCCTTGAAGGAGCGCCGCAAGGTAACCTTGAGCATAAGCTGATCGCCCGGTTCGACCGGCTTGCGAAAGCGCGCGTTGTCGATGGCAACAAAGTAAAATCGCGTGTTGACGTCAGGCACCACCTTGGCGGTTTTGAATGCCAGAATGCCGGCGGACTGAGCCAACGCCTCGATGATGAGGACACCCGGCATAACCGGGCGGTGCGGAAAATGCCCCTGAAAAAACGGCTCGTTGACAGTCACGTTTTTCAGCGCAACGCAATGCTTTCCGGCGACGCATTCTAAAACACGATCCACCAGCAAAAACGGATAACGATGCGGCAATTGCCGCATGATCTCCTCGATATCCAACCTATCGGACTCCGACATCATCTCTCCTATCCGCCAGCCGCCGCAGGTGTGCCACCATGCGCCGCCATAATCTTGACTCAACGCTCGGCATTCCGCTCGAATAGCTGCCGGGTTTCTTGATCGACGCGCTCACCAAACTGCATCCGGTCACCACCACATCGTCGGCGATGCTCAAATGCCCCGCAATGCCGACCATTCCGCCGATCATGCAGCGTTGACCGATTATGGTGCTCCCGGATATCCCGGTGCATCCCGCGATCGCCGTATGCGCGCCGATGACCACGTTGTGGCCCACTTGGATCTGATTGTCCAGCTTGACCCCATTCTCGACAACCGTGTCGTCGATCGCGCCCCGGTCGATGGTGGTGTTGGCGCCGATCTCCACATCATCGCCGATCAGCACGCTGCCCACTTGCGGCACTTTGACCCAGCTTCCGCCATTCAAGGCAAAGCCGAAGCCGTCGGCACCGATCACGGCGCCGGCATGCAGGATACAGCGCTCGCCCAAGCTGACGCCGGGATACAAATCGACTCGGCACAAAAGCACCGAATCGGAGCCGATTCGAGCTCCCTTCTGGACCGTACAGCCCGGTCCGATGAACACCCGCTCGCCGATCTGTGCGCCCTCCTCGATCACGGTGAGTGCTCCGATGCTTGCCGAGGAAGCGATCTGCGCGCCGCGTGCGATCACCGCACTCGGATCGATTCCGGGCACCTTAGGCGGCTCGGGGTGCATGAGCGCCGCGATACGCGCGTATGCCAAATAGGGATTGGGATCGATCAGGGCGGCCACCGGACAATGGGGCTCATCGTCCGCACTCAGCAGCACGACGGTGGCGCGGGTGGAGGCGAGCTGCCTGCGATAGCGTGAGTTCGCCAGGAAACTTAAACTGCCGCTGGCCGCATGCGCCAAGGTCGCGACGCTGCTCACGGTGAGCTCGGGCTCACCGCGCAGCGTGAGCCCGAACCGTACCGCCAGTTCGCCTAAGCTGAATTCTGGCTGCACCTAAGTACTCCTTAAGTGCGCTAGCTTTTCTAGCGGACCCTTACTTAACGCCCTGTGGCTTGGGTGCCGGCTTGCTCGGAGCATTCGGTACGACCGCAGGCTTGGATTTGAGCAATTCCAATATCTGGGCCGTGATGTCGAGCTGTGGCTTGGTATAAAACACGCCCTCGCCCAGCACTAGATCAAACCCTTGAGCGGCGGCGTAGGCGCGGATTTCCTCGAGCAAATAGCGTTGCACCTTGCCGAGCTCCTCGTTCTTGCGCGTCGAAATATCATCCTGGAACTCGCCGCCCTTGCGCGAGAATTCGCGTTGCTCGTCGCGCAATGCTTTCTCTATTTTGGCGCGCTCGGCTTCGGCCATGATCGCCCCTTCCTTGTCGAGCTTCTCGCTGCGCGTCTTGAGGTCGTTCTGCATGGTCACCAGCTCGCGCTGGCGGGAGCCGAACTCGTTTTGCAGCGCTTGCATCGCGCTTTTGACTTGCGGCGACTCGCCCATGAGCTTCTGAAAATCCACTACGCCTATTTTGATTTCAGCGCTGGCGGGCTGCGACACCATGAATCCGCAGAGGCACAAGGCCAGATACGGAATGCTGCGAAGATAAGTCGACATGTTGATCTTTAGGACCTCAAATTGGCGGTCAAAACGCTTGACCGATGGAAAATTGAAAACGCTCCGTCTCGTCGTTAAATCGTACCGTATTGCCTTGGAACGCATTCAGCGGGATTCCGTACGAGAAACGGAACAGACCCAATGGCGCGAGCCACTGCACGGCAACGCCGGTTGATTGTTTCAGATTAGCATAATTGAAGTGATAATCGACCGGCGTTATGTCATCGACCCCCAGGAATTTCACCTTACTGCCGGTTTGGAACACATTGCCGATGTCGTAGAAGAAGCTGATCCGAGCCGAACTTTTCCATTTGTCCGGCACCGGTAAGATCAGCTCGTAGCGGTTGACCACGCGGAAGTTGCCGCCATACGGATTGCCGATGCCGATGTTGTCCCGCGGCCCCAAACGGCTTTCTCTATATCCCCGAATGCTGTCCGGACCGCCTCCGAAATAGTTGAGATACGGCGGCAAGGAAGTCGTTTTACCCAGCGCCGAGGCGTAGTCGATAGAAGCCTGCACCGAGATCAATAACTTGCGCCAGATCGGAACGTAGCGGATGAAATCGAAATTCGTTTGGTAATACTTGACATCGCTCAAGGGCAATGCATAACGGGCCGAGAGCGTCACCTTCATACCGCGGTCGGGAAAGAGCGCGCGATTGCGCCCCTCGTAGGACCACCCGCCGGTGAGCTCGTAGGTGTAGAAAGTCGAGCCGTAAACCGTATAAGGATTATCCAGCGAATTGATCACGCCATCGCCGTTGGTGTCGCTTAAAACTCGCTCGAACGGATGACCGTTCTGTCTGACCCAATCCACCGACTGCTGCGCGCTGTAGCCCTGCGACACCACCAAGCTGTTCCTGTTCACGGAGGTGCCGAGACTTAAGAACTGATACTCGGTGATCGGATACGCCCACTGAATCGCACCGGTAATCTGCTTGGTCGAGAAGGCCGATGAAGCCGCGACGAATTGGGTGATGTCGCGATAGGTTAGCGAGGCCGTTCGAGCGATGCCGTCGATTGTGGTGTAGGGGTCGGTGTGTGCAAACGTATAGCTTTTGCTGTACTTGCCGGCATTGACTTCCAAAGCCACCCGATCGCCGCTGCCCATGAAGTTGCTGTGCACGAAGTTGCCGTTTAAGCTAAAACCCTGAGACTGCGAATAGCCGATGCCGCCGCCGAACTGGCCCGGCAGTCCTTCCTTGACGTTGAAATCGACATCCACCAGATCCGCACTGCCGGCCACGGGCTTGTTCTCGAATTCTACTTTCTCCACATACGGCAGGCGCTGCAAGCGTTCTTTGGAGCGCTCGACGGCCGAGTTCGATAGCCACCCGCCTTCCAACTGTCGCATCTCACGCCGCAGCGTCTCATCGTTGATCGCCGTGGTGTTGTTGAAATTAATATGACGGACATAGACGCGGTTGCCGGGCTCGATGAAAAATGTCAGCGCCACGGTCTTGTGTTCATTGTCCGGGGTGGGAACCGGATCGATTTTGGCGAACGCATAGCCGTCTGCGCCCAAGCGATAGCTCATCAATTGCTGGCTGGAGGTGACCAGCTTGCGCGAATACGTATCGCCGGCGTGGATCAGCAACAAACGGCGCAGCTGTTCTTCCGGCACGACCATGGTGCCCGCGATCTTAATCTCGCTTACCTTGAATACCTCCCCTTCGGTGACATTCACGGTGATGTACATGTCGTCTTTTTCCGGCGCGATGGCGACCTGTGTCGATTCGATCTGGAAGTTGGCGTAGCCGCGGTCCATGTAGTAGGAGCGCAATTTCTCCAAGTCTCCGGTCAACGACTCGCGAGAGTAGCGGTCATCCTGCTTGTACCAGGACAGCCAATTGGGCGTTTTCAGCTCGAAGCTGTCGAGAACATCCTTTTCTTTGAATTTGGTGTTGCCGACGATATTGATTTGTTCGATTTTCGCGCGCTTGCCCTCCTTGATGTCGACGATGACGTCCACCTTATTGCCAGGCAAATCGGTGATCTTCGTGTCCACGCGCACCGCATACTTGCCGCGGCTGAAATACTGATCAGTGAGATATTGCTTGACCTCATCGAGCACGGAGCGGTCAAAAGTCTTGCCGGTCGCCAGGCCGACATTGCGCAAGCTCTTTTGCAGATCCTCGGTTTTGATGTCCTTATTGCCCTTGATTTCGAACTTGGCGATCGATGGGCGTTCGACAACCACAACCAGCAGGATATTCCCATCGCGCCGCAGTTCCACGTCGCGGAAAAATCCCGTGGCATAAAGCGCTCGCATCGCCTCGCCGATGCGCCCTCCGTCCAGATGATCGCCGATGTTCACCGGCAGATAGTTAAATACCGTGCCCTCGGAAATCCTTTGCAGGCCCTCGATACGAATATCGCCGACGGTGAAGGTGTCTTCGGCCGCTGGTACTTGCGCAATTGAATAGACGGGTTGGCCGGCCAGCGCCGCCAACAAGGCTAGACGAAGTTCAAGCCGCACGCGGCAAAAACCGGGTGCGATTTCGGTGGGCAGCGCTGCGCGGGCAACGCCGCTCGTACGGCTGGAACTTGGGTTTGATCATGATTTCCCGTTTAATTCAAATGTCTCGAAATATCGTTATAAAAGGCTAGACTCATCAATACGACCAATAAAGCGATGCCTACCTGTTGACCGAGTATCTGCATCCGTTCGGATATCGGGCTGCCCTTGATCGCTTCGACAGCCTGATACGCAACCTGACCGCCGTCGAGCAGAGGCACCGGCATTAGGTTGAGCACGCCCAAGCTCACACTGATGATCGCCAGAAACGACATATAAGCCGTAAGGCCGAGATAGGCGCTTATTCCGGCGAACTCGGCGATACTCACGACTCCGCTGATGTTCTTCGCCGACACCTGCCCGGTGAGCATGCGCCACAACATCTGCACGGTCAGCGCGGACATTTCCCAGGTTTTCTTCACGCCGGTCGCGAGCGCATCCACGGGCCCTGCGCGATGAATCTCAATCAATCCAGGCGGCCAGACCAGAGCCCCTTCTTTGAGCGAAATTCCCAACCGGCCTATGGCCCTACCCTGATCCATCACGCGCGGAACCGCCGCCACGATACTCAATCGCTGGCCGTTGCGCTCGACTTCAATGGAAATATTTTTCTCAGGCGCGGCGCTGACCATGGAGACGAACTGGCTGCCATTGGCGATTGACTGGCCGTCCACGGCCAGCAGCTTATCGCCGGCGCGCAAGCCCGCACGCGCGCCCGCACTCTCGGTGGGGACCGTATTGACGGTGGTAGAGGAATTCCATGTCGCCAGGTCGAAGCCCAATCCCGGCAGCAATTTACCCGGCTCCGTCAACGCTCGACGATCCTCGGTCACTCGCAAAGTCAGCGATCGTTCCGAACCGCCTCGACTGACACGCAGCGGAATCAGTCCGTCGCCGCTGAATTGGCGGATCAAGGCAATTTGCAACTCTTCGGTATCCGCGACGTTGCGCTCGCCGACGCGCACAATTCGATCGCCGCGCTGCAGCCCGGCGGCCGCGGCGGGACTCTCCAGACGCACTTGGCCGACCACTGGCTTGATCACCTCGGTTCCGACCATGGCCAAGATCGCGTACAAGAGCGCGGCGAACAGCAAGTTCATCGCCGGCCCGGCCAGCAGCACGGCAATCCGGTGCGCGATAGGCCTGCGCGTGAAGGAGCGGTGCAGCTCCGCTGCGGCCACATCGCCCTCTCGCTCGTCCAGCAACTTGACATACCCCCCCAAGGGGATCGCGGCCAAGCAATATTCGGTCCGATCCGCACCCTTGCCGACTCGGGTGAAAAGCGGCTTACCGAATCCGATGCTAAAGCGCAGTACCTTAAAGCCGAGCTTCTTCGCGACCCAATAATGGCCAAATTCGTGGACTGCAACCAAAATGCTGATCGCAACCAGGAAGGCAGCAATGAAAACCAAAATCTTCATGCAGGGGCTCCAGCGCTGAGCTCTATAAAAGTAACCGCGAGGCGTCGCGCTGCGGCATCGGCCTCCCACACATCGTCCAGATCCGTGACCGGGGCCGCATCGAGCCGCTGTAGTACCTTGTCAATGACCGTTGAAATCCCTACAAAGTTCAAGCGGCGATCAAGAAAGGCCTGAACGGCGATTTCGTTGGCTGCATTGAGCACCGTCGGGGCGGTGCCTCCGGCACGCGCTGCCGCGCGGGCGATCGTCAGGCAGGGAAACCTCACGTAGTCGGGTGTTTCGAATCCTAGGGGTCCCATCGCAAGCAGGTCCAAAGATTGTACACCGGAAGCAAACCGGTCGGGCCATGCCAACGCCTGGGCAATGGGCGTACGCATGTCCGGCGCGCCAAGCTGCGCCAGCATCGAGCCGTCGGCATACTCGACCAAAGAGTGCACCACGCTTTGCGGATGCACCACGACGTCGACCTGAGATTCGGGCAGACCGAACAACAGCGTGGCCTCGATCACTTCGAGTCCTTTGTTCATCAGCGTCGCCGAGTCCACGGATATCTTGCGACCCATTTTCCATTTCGGATGCGCGCACGCCTCGTCGGGTGTGACGTGCGGCATCTGGCTTGCAGCGGTGGTGCGAAACGGGCCGCCGGAAGCAGTGAGAATCACCCGCGTAACGCCGCGTGCCACATCTCCCGGCAAATACCCGCCGGGCATACACTGAAAAATGGCGTTATGCTCGCTATCGATGGGAATGAGTTCGGCGTGCGCGCGGCGCACCTCATCCATGAGCAGGCGCCCGGTCATGACCAGGGCTTCCTTGTTGGCCAGAAAGACGCGCTTGCCGGCCCGCACCGCCGCCAGCGTCGATTGGAGCCCGGCGGCGCCCACAATGGCCGCCATGACCATTTGCACATTGCCGCTGCCCGCCGCTTCGGCGAGCGCCCGCGCACCGCTCTCAACTTTCGTTGAGCAGCCCCTCTCGCGTAAGGCAGCTCGCGCCTTCATCGCCGCCGCCTCGTCCACCAGCACGATGATCTCGGGATTGAATTCACAGGCCTGCTCGACGATCACCTGCCAACTGCTGAAGGCACCCAAAACGGCCACCTTGAAGCGTTCTGGATGCAGCGCAATGACGGCGAGCGTGCTGCGCCCGATGCTACCCGTCGAACCCAAGATGGCAATTCCGCTTGGCTTTTTCATGCGAGCACGCCGGAACCGAACAACCCGAGTGCGTACAACGGCGCCGCCGCCGTAATGCTGTCGATGCGGTCCAGCATGCCGCCATGGCCCGGAAGCAGCGTGCCGCTGTCTTTGAGCGCCGCCGCGCGTTTGAACATGCTCTCTGTCAGATCACCCACAATGGAAAAGATTCCCACGCCGAGACCAAACACCGCAACCGCCAAGGGCGGCAGCTGGAATTTGACGGCGCCGGCTGTAGCCATCAACGCGGCCATCAGAAGCCCCCCCAAGGCGCCTTCCCAGGTTTTACCGGGGCTCACGCGGGGCGCTAATTTGTGCCGGCCCCACGCACGGCCTGCAGAGTAAGCGCCGATATCGGCGGCGCAGACCATGAGGATCAGCCACAGCACCAGCAACGGACCGCGCGCAAATCCGTCAGCGGAAATCTGCAGCCGCGCCAAGGCCAGGAAGGCCGGCACCAGAACCGCCAGGCCGCAGAGCAGGGTTAACGGCGAGTTGTGGCGTGCGGGAGCCAACGATAGCCACAGAAACGAAATTGCCCACCACGCACAGGCGGCGGACAACAGGATGATCAAATGTTGTGGCTCTGCCGTCCATCGCCAGCTGACCCATAAGGCGATGGCTACCGTGAGCGCGTAGCCGGCGCGCGCCGCGCGGCCGTGCAAGGCACCAAATCCCGCCCACTCCCAGGCGCCGATGGTGAACACAAGGCCGAAAGCCGCCACCGCCCATCTGGCAGGCAGCAGAAACAAGCCCAGCAGCAACAAGGCGCCGAGGATCGAAGCGGTGATAACCCGAGTCCTAAGCATTGAATAGGCGGACGTTCAGTTCACGCATCGGCTTTCGCCGCGACTTGCGCTGAGGTCTTGCCGAATCGGCGCTCGCGCTGCGCGAAGTGCTCGAAGGCAGACTGCAAATGCGCAGCGGAGAACTCCGGCCATAGCGCTTCTGAAAAATAAAGCTCGGTATAGGCAAGATTCCACAGCAGAAAATTGCTGATGCGCTGCTCCCCGCCCGTGCGGATCAAAAGATCAGGGTCCGGGATGCCGCCCAAGGCGAGGCGCTCGGCGATAGCGCTTTGCGAAATATCCGCGCTCGTCATCGTGCCTGCCTCGACGTCAGCCGCCAGCGATTTGCAGGCCTGAAGGATATCCCAGCGGCCGCCGTAATCCACGGCCACCACCAGGTTGAGCCCCGCATTACCCGCCGTCAGGGTTTCCGCCTCTAAAATTCGCTGTTTGAACTCGCTACCCAAGGAGGCGCGGTCGCCGATGAAGCGCAACCGCACCTGATTGCGGTGCAAGTCGGCCACTTCGCGTACCAGGGCATCGAAGAACAGCTTCATCAGCATTCCGACTTCATCCGGCGGCCGCTGCCAATTTTCGCTGCTGAAAGCGAACAGAGTCAAAAACCGAACGCCCCTCTCGGCGCATTCCTCGACCATCTTGCGCACGACCTTGACGCTGGCGCGGTGCCCGGCAAAGCGCGGCATGCCGCGCGATCGCGCCCATCGGCCGTTGCCGTCCATGATGATTGCTACATGCTGCGGCGAGTCGGACATGGGCATGGTCAGGCGATGCGGGTCCAGATCAGACCTGCATAAGCTCCTTTTCCTTGTCGGCCATCGCGTGATCGATTTCCGCCACGTGCTTATCGGTCAACTTCTGGATGTCCTCCTGCGCGCGCCGATCATCATCCTGCGCGATCAATTTTTCCTTGAGCATTTCCTTCAATTCAGTGTTGACCTCGCGGCGCACGCCGCGTACCGCCACGCGCGCATTTTCCGCTTCAGCCTTGACCACTTTGATAATATCGCGGCGCCGTTCTTCGGTGAGCGCCGGCATGTGAATGCGAATGATCTGGCCGGCGGTATTGGGCGTCAGGCCGAGATCTGATTTGTAGATCGCCTTCTCGATGATCGGCACCATGGCCTTCTCCCAAGGGCTGACCGTCAGGGTGCGCGCATCCTCGGTGGCGATATTGGCCACTTGATTCAGCGGCATCTCCGAGCCGTAGTAATCCACTTTGATGTGCTCGATCAAACTGGTATGCGCGCGTCCGGTGCGCAGTTTCTTCAGTTGATCCTTGAATGCCGCGACGCATTTCTGCATGCGCGCGGTCGCGTCCTTCTTGACATCCTCCAGCATGTATCCCCCTAAAAATTAAGGTCCGGCCGAGACGACGGTGCCGACGTCCTCGCCCTGCACGATACGCATCAAATCACCCGCGTTGAATAGATTAAAGACTTGCAGCGGCAAATTGTTTTCCCGGCACATGACGATCGCCGTAGCGTCCATCACATTGAGGCGGTCGGTCAGCACCTTATCGAAAGTCAGGCGCGCATAGCGCTTGGCATTGGGATTCTTCACCGGATCTGAATCGTAAATGCCGTTGACCTTGGTCGCCTTCAAGAGGATGTCGGCATTGATTTCGATGGCGCGCAGGCTCGCGGCAGTGTCCGTGGTGAAAAACGGATTGCCGGTGCCGGCGCCGAATATCACCACACGGCCCTTCTCGAGGTGGCGCACCGCCCTGCGCCGGATGTAGTCCTCGCAAACTTCGTTGATGCGCAATGCCGACATGACCCGGGCGTACGTGCCCAAGCCCTCGAGCGCATCCTGCAACGCCAGGGCATTGATGACCGTCGCCAGCATGCCCATGTGATCGGCCGTCACGCGGTCCATGCCGGCGCGGGCCAAACCGGCGCCGCGAAAGATATTGCCGCCTCCCAATACCACCGCAACTTGAACTCCGATCTGGGTCAGGTCGCGAATTTCTCCGGCGATGCGTTTGAGCATCACCGGATCGATGCCGTAATCCTCATTCCCCAACAAGGCCTCGCCGGACAATTTGACCAAAATTCTTCTATAGCGTGCCGTTCCGGATTGGGTGGTCATAGTCGCTAATGCTTTTTGAGACCGTCGTCCTTTTCGCTCTTGTCCCTCTCCTGCGCTTTCACTTGAGCCATCACTTCGCCGACGAAATCATCCTGCTTCTTTTCGATGCCGGCACCGACTTCGTATCGTGCGAACCTCAAAACCTTGGCTCCGGCTTTCTTCAGCAGCTTATCGACGCTGGTGTCCTCGTCCTTAACGAACGGCTGTCCCACCAAGGTGATTTCCGCCAGGTATTTGCGCAAACGGCCTTCCACCATCTTGGCGATGATGTCCGGCGGCTTTTTTTCCCCGCGAGTTTGTTCGGTGAGTATCTCGCGCTCCTTGTCGAGCTGTGCGGCCGGCACGTCGCCAGCGTCGATGTACGCCGGGTTCGCAGCCGCGACGTGCATGGCGAGGTCGCGGGCCAATGCCTCATCGCCGCCTTGCAAGGCCACCACGCTGCCGATGCGCGTGCCGTGAATATAGGTGCCGAGCGCTCCCGGCGAACTCACGCGTACGAAACGCCGCAACGCAATGTTCTCGCCGATCTTGGCGATCAGGGCGCGACGCCGCTCATCTAAGGTCGAGCCGCGGTGCGAAACCGCAAGCAGTTCTTCCAAGCTTGACGGCGCCGCCGCCAGAGCCGCCGCCGCAATGTCCCGGGCGAAACCCTGGAATTCATCGCTGCGCGCCACGAAGTCGGTTTCGCAATTCACCTCGACCAGGGTCGCCTCGTTGCCTGAGCGCTCGATGGCAACGGTACCTTCCGCGGCAATCCGCGCGGCCTTCTTGTCGGCTTTGGCCAGGCCGCTCTTGCGCATGAGCTCCGCCGCGGCGTCCAAGTCTCCCTTGGATTCCACCAGCGCCTTCTTGCACTCCATCATTCCGGCGCCGGTGCGCTCGCGGAGTTGTTTAACTGCATCTGCCGTAATATTCATCGGATTTAAGATCGCCAGCGCGATTCCTCTCTAGCAAAGTCTCAAACTGCTGATGGCGCCCTTCACAGCGCCCGCCTTTAGCCTGCTCCAACGGCGAGTTTATGCGCCACGTGCGGGAGTGCGGCGTCCCACGGGTCGACGCCGCGGAGCACTTGCCGGACGTGTTTCTGCGGGCGGCGTATCCGGGGCATCGACTTCGTCGGCCTCGACTTCCACTTCCTCGAGCGATGCGCCCACCGCGGCAACGCTTGGGACCACGGTCACCGGCACTTTGCGCCGGGGCGGGGGCTTTCTTTGGCTGCGCGCCGGCGGGGCAGGACGCCTGCCTCCTGCGCCGCGCTTCTTCGGATTGCCCTCCTCATCGAGCTCAACGAATTCATCTTCGCCGACCGGAACTTCGGGCAATGAGGACTTACCCTCCAACACGGAGTCGGCGATGCCGCCGGCGTAAAGCAGAATGGCGCGCATTGCATCGTCGTTGCCGGGTATGACGTAGTCGATGCCGTCGGGGGAGCAATTCGTATCGACCACGGCGACCACGGGGATCCCGAGCTTCTGGGCCTCGTGGATGGCGATTTGCTCATGGCCCACGTCGATGACGAACAAGGCATCGGGCAAGGCGGTCATGTCGCGGATCCCACCCAGACTGCGCAGCAGCTTGTCCATTTCACGGCGCAGCATCTGCGCCTCCTTCTTGCCACGCCGATCCAACGCGCCGCTGATGGCCATTTCATCAAGCTCATTGAGACGCTTGATGGATTGGCGAATGGTCTTGAAATTGGTGAGCATACCGCCCAGCCAGCGCTGGTTAACGTACGGCATGGCGGCGCGGGTGGCCTCTTTTTGCACCGCGTCGCGTGCCGAGCGCTTGGTCCCCACGAACAGCACCTTGCCGCCCTCGGAAGCCACGCCCTTGATGAAGGCCGCGGCCGTCGCATACAGCGGCTGCGTCTTCTCGAGGTTGATGATATGGATTTTGTTGCGTTCCCCGAAGATGAACGGGGCCATTTTCGGGTTCCAGAAGCGGGTTTGGTGTCCAAAATGGACGCCCGCTTCCAGCATTTGTCGCATTGACACGCTGGTCATAAAATACTCCTGGTCGGGTTGAGCCTCCGCGTGTCCCAATCGGCAACCCGGTTCGGCCTTGAAATCTTGGACTTTGGCCATGATTCAAAGGACTTAGCCGGGCACCCAGTCGATTGTGACGACACGCGTGCGGGGTTGTTAAAAATAGCCGCGCTTTATACCATGAACCCCCTGCGGAAACAAAGCCCGCCGCAACCTACAGGTCTGCTGACTTCTTATGAATGTGACCATCAAAACCCTCGCGGAGCAGGACAAGATGCGCGCCGCGGGCCGCTTGGCGGCCAGCGTCTTGGACATGATCGAGCCGTTCGTGCAACCGGGCGTGAGCACCGAGGAGCTGGATAAGCGTTGCCATGATTTCATCGTCGAGGAGCTGAAGTCCATTCCGGCCAACCTCAATTACCGGGGATTCCCGAAAACCATCTGTGCCTCAATAAACCACGTGGTTTGCCACGGAATTCCCGGCGATAAGCGCCTGAAGGGCGGCGACATCATCAATATCGATGTGACGGTGATCCGCGATGGGTTCCACGGCGATACCAGCCGCATGTACCTCGTCGATAATGTCCCCATTTTGGCCCGGCGGCTCACGGCGGCCTGCCACGAGGCGATGTGGCGAGGCATTCGTCAAGTGAAACCCGGCACCCACCTGGGCGATATCGGCCATGCCATACAGACCTTTGCCGAGGGCAACGGCTTTTCAGTGGTACGGGAGTACTGCGGCCACGGGATTGGGCGGGTCTACCACGAGGATCCGCAGGTGCTTCATTACGGCAAGCCCGGCACCGGCCTGGAGCTCAAGGCCGGGATGACTTTTACCATCGAGCCCATGATCAATGCCGGGCGGCGCGATGTGCGTTTGCTGCCCGACGGCTGGACGGTGGTCACCAAGGACCAATCCCTCTCGGCGCAGTGGGAACACACCGTATTGGTCACTGACGAGGGCTTCGAGGTGCTGACATTGGGCGAGAGTGCAAGCCTCCCAGCGGCCGCGGCGGCTTCTTGAACGCCCACGGTAAATTTTTCGATCAAACCGCCGACTGGCCCTACTTAACCGCCGTGCCCCCAGCCCTCGATGAGGGCCGTTTCTCGCCTATCGTTTTTCGCCAAGTACTCGATCAAGGTACCGATCTGCTCAAAGATCGATTCATGGCCGATGAACCGGTCGAGGACCTGGTGCGCGATCGTGCGCGGCTGGTCGACATCGTACTGCGCGCGGCCTGGGTCAACCGCGTCGGCAAATTTTCCGCAGACTTGGCGCTGGTGGCCGTTGGCGGCTATGGCCGCGGCGAGCTGCACCCGAGTTCGGACATCGACATCATGGTGCTGCTGCCGAAAAGCGATTCGTCGGATTGGCAACCGCACATCGAGAGATTCCTGACGTTTCTCTGGGACATCGGTCTGGAGGTGGGCCACAGCGTTCGTTCCATCGATGATTGCCAGCGCGAAAGTCTCGGCGACATCAGCGTGGCGACCACCCTGTTTGAGGCGCGCCTTCTGTGCGGGCCCGAACCGCTGTTTGCCGGGATGCGCCGTGCCCTCGCCCCCGACCGGCTTTGGTCCTCGCAGGACTTCTTCGAGGCGAAGTGCAAGGAACAAACCGAGCGGCATCATCGTTATTTCGATACGGCTTACAATCTGGAGCCGAACGTTAAATCCAGTCCCGGAGGGTTGCGGGATATCCAGACCATCGGCTGGGTGGCAAAGCGGCATTTCGGTACCGACACGCTCGATGAGCTGGTGGCGCATGATTTTTTAACGCGCGAGGAACTGCGCAAGCTGCAAGCCGGACAGTCGTTTCTGTGGAAAGTGCGATTTGGATTGCATGTGCTCACGGGCAGGCGTGAAGACCGGCTGTTGTTCGATTACCAGATCAAGCTCGCGAAACTGTTCGGCTACGAAGACGCCAGCTTTACCCTGGCCGTCGAACAGCTCATGCAGAAGTATTACCGCACGGTCATGGATGTCAGTCTGCTGAACGAAATGCTGCTGCAGCTATTTCGCGAGGCCATCCTGACGCAAAGCGCCGCACCGTTGCCCATCAATGCCCGTTTCCAAATCCGCAATGACTATCTGGAAGTGACGCACAGGGAAGTGTTTGCCCGCTATCCGTCGGCATTGCTGGAATTATTCGTGCTGCTGCAGCAGCACCCGGAATTGCGCGGTGTGCGCGCCGAGACGATCCGATTGATAGGCACCCACCTTTGGCTGATCGATGAGGAGTTTCGGCAAAATCCGCGCCACCACCGGCTTTTCATCGAGATTCTTTGTGCGCCGGTGGGCGTAACGCATGAGATGCGCCGCATGAATTTGTACGGCGTGCTCGGCCGCTACATTCCCTCCTTCGGCCGGGTAGTCGGGCGCATGCAATACGATTTGTTCCATGCGTACACGGTGGATGCTCACACCTTGTTCGTGGTCAGCAACCTGCGCCGTTTCGCCATGCCGAAATTCAACGAGGAATTTCCGGCCTTAAGCCAGATCATGCAGGCTCTGCCGCGTCAGGAAATCGCCTATCTCGCAGCGCTTTTCCATGACATCGCGAAAGGGCGCGGCGGCGATCATTCGGAATTGGGCGCGGTGGATGCCGAGGCGTTCTGTCTGGAACAGGGCCTGGGCCGCTACGAAGCGCGCTTGGTCGCCTGGCTGGTAAGGAATCATTTGATCTTGTCGATCACCTCGCAGAAAAAAGACATCAGCGATCCGGACATCATTCATGAGTTCGCGCGCCACGTGGGCGACCAGGTGCACCTCGACTATCTGTACGTGCTCACCGTCGCGGACGTGCGCGGTACGAATCCGAAGTTGTGGAATTCCTGGAAGGCGCGGCTATTTGAGGAATTCTATGAGCGCACCAAGCGGGCGTTGCGCCGCGGTCTGGAGACTCCGATCGACCAAGAGGAGTTGATCCGCGAAACTCAAGAGCAAGCGTTGCGGATCATGTTCGAAACCGTGTCCCCGACGCAAGCCGCGGCGGTTTGGCAGCAATGGACCGAAGCGTATTTCTTGCGCTATACCGCCGAGGAGATCGCCTGGCACACCTCTTTGCTTGCCACGCGGCCGGCCAACGATGACGCGCCGCTGGTTGCGATCCAGCAACTGACGGATCGCGGCGGCACTGCAGTGCTGACCTACACACCCAGGCGGCTGCGCAGTTTTGCCCGCACCACCGGAGTGCTCGACCAGATGGGCCTGAACGTAGTCGACGCGCGCTTGATCACCAGTGCCAACGGATTTAGCTTGGAGGCCTACGAGGTGCTCGAGGACAATGGCGCCGTCATTGCCGATGCGGCGCGGGTGCGAGAGATCGAGCGCGGCTTGTGGCGAGCGTTGCAGCAGGCGCAAGAGTCGCCTCCCGGCGTGACGCGGCGCGCACCGCGACAAGTACGCATGTTTTGGACGCCCACCCAGGTCAACTGCAGCGTCGACAGCCGTAGTGAGCGCACCATTCTGGAACTGATCGCGGCGGACCGCCCCGGCCTGCTGTCCGAAGTTGGCAGAATATTCCGAGCGGAGCGCGTCGCCATCAACGGCGCGAAAATCATGACTGTTGGCGAGCGCGCTGAAGATGTCTTCTATATCACCGGCGCCGATGGCGGCCCGTTGCCCGAAGAGGTGTGCCGGCGCGTGCAGGATTCACTGACGTTGGCGCTGGACCGACGCGACGTAAGCCGGCCTTGAGTTCTCATCAGGATCTGCGCGCGGTCATCGACGAGGCTTATGAAGCGCGGGCCACGCTATCGGCGCGCAACGCGCCGCTAGCTTTGCGCTCCGCGCTTGAGGCAGTCATCGGCTTGCTGAACGAGGGCCGACTGCGGGTCGCCGAGCCCGAGGAGGGCCGGTGGCGCGTCAATGAATGGCTCAAGAAGGCGGTATTGTTATCCTTTCGCATCAACGACAACCAAGCGATGGCCGTCGGCGCGCTCAATTTTTACGACAAGGTCCCTCTCAAATTCAGCGGCTGGGACGCTGAGCGATTTGCGCAGTCCGGCGTGCGCGTGGTGCCGCCCGCGACCGTGAGGCGAGGCGCCTTCATCGCCTCGAATGTGGTGTTGATGCCAAGCTACGTCAATGTCGGCGCTTATGTGGACAGCGGCACCATGGTAGATACCTGGGCGACAGTGGGGTCGTGTGCGCAAATCGGCAAAAACGTGCACTTGTCCGGCGGCGTCGGCATCGGCGGCGTGCTGGAACCCTTGCAAGCGAGCCCGACCATCATCGAGGACAACTGTTTCATCGGCGCGCGCTCCGAAATCGTCGAAGGCGTGGTGGTGGAATCCGGTGCGGTGATCTCGATGGGGGTGTTCATCGGCCAAAGCACCCGCATCTATGATCGGGAGGCCGATCAGATTCTCTACGGCCGCGTCCCCGCAGGCGCGGTCGTCGTGCCGGGTTCGCTTCCAGCGGCGAACGGCAAATACGCCCTGGCCTGCGCCGTTATAGTCAAACGCGTCGATGCGCAGACGCGCGCCAAGACATCCCTGAATGATTTGCTCCGAAATACCGATTAGCGAGGATTGAATATGTACCGATTGAGTACAGCAATGCTGTTGTGCGTCCTGTCATGTGCCGCCATAGGCCAACCGGCAACCGGCGGGGAACATGCCGAAAAGCTTTGGATCAAACAAAGTAACGAATACACCAATCAGTTGCTGAGCGTGCAGCTCGCGCACGCCCCGGAGCAAGGTTCAACGCAAGGCGTCGCGAAATACGATGAGCGCATTGCCGATCCTTCGCGCAGCGACGAGCTTGCCGAACGGCGGGAACTCGAAGCGGCACTGGCGAAGATCAAGAGCGCCCGCGCCCAAGTCACCGACAAGAACGTGCAAGAAGACATCGACATTCTGCAAAAGGCTTTCAATCTTCAGTTTCGCAAACAGGATTTCGAGCTGGCACATGAAGTGCCGTTTTACAATGCAAGCGAGGCGATATTCCAGGGCGTGCGCGCGCTGCTCGATGACCAGGTACCGGCGCAGCGGCGCACCGCCGCCTTGGTGCGCTTGCGCAAATACGCCGGTGTCGAGGATGGCTACAGGCCCTTCACCGAGCGGCTGAAAGAGCGCGAGAACGAAGAGATCGCCAAGCCGCAGGCGATCTTCCCCTCCAAAGAGGAGCTCGAGACGGACTTGGAGCGCAATTCGAATTATGTCGAGGGCATTGCCGCGCTGTTCAAGAAATACAATCTGAGCGGCTGGGAACCGGCCTACGAGAAGCTAAAAATTCAACTTAAGGATTATGATGCTTGGGTCAAGGCGACGATATTGCCCAAGGCGCGTACCGATTTTCGGCTGCCGCCGGAAAAATACTCGCTCGAATTCGAAGGCTACGGCATCGATATCCCGCCGGCGCAAATCGCGAAAATGGCACATGCCGCCTTTGCACAATATCAGAGCGAGATGGCGCCGCTGGCCGCGCAAGTGGCGAAAGCTCACGGTTTCCCCTCGCTCGATTATCGCGCCGTTATCGCCGAGCTGAAGAAAAAGCAGATTAGCGGCGAGGCGATTTTGCCGTTTTACGAGAACCGCCTGCACGCGATCGAGAAAATTATCGTTGCCCAGAATCTGGTGACCCTGCCCGACCGCCCTGCCATCATTCGCCTCGCGACCCCCGCCGAGACCGCGCAGCAGCCGGCCCCGCACATGACGCCGCCGCCCTTCCTGAACAACACCGGTCAGCGCGGCCAATTCGTGCTGCCGCTTAATATTCCTTCCGCCACGGGCGCGGCGGAAGAAAAGTACGATGATTTCACCTTCGATGCGGTCGCCTGGACACTCACAGCGCATGAGGCGCGGCCCGGTCACGAGTTGCAATTCGATTCGATGGTGGAGCACGGCGTGAGCCTCGCGCGCGA
>JANYAD010000189.1 GCA_025355165.1 Gammaproteobacteria bacterium
CGTCGACGCCGGGAAGACCACGACGACGGAGCGCATCCTGTATTACACGGGGCGTAAGCACACGATCATCGATATTCATGATACGAAGGATCTCAAGACCTCCACCACGACCGATTACCTGGAGCAGGAGCAGAAGCGCGGCATCACGATCCAAAGCGCCGCAGTCTCCGCGTTCTGGCGCGAAAAGAAAATCAATCTGATTGACACCCCGGGACACGTTGACTTCACCATCGAAGTGAATCGATCTTTGCGAGTGCTCGACGGCGCGGTGGTGGTGTTTGACGGCGTGGCCGGTGTCGAGCCGCAATCTGAAACCAATTGGCGGCTCGCCGATAACTACGGTGTCCCGCGTATTTGCTACGTCAATAAAATGGACCGCAGCGGCGCCAATTTTCTGCGCTGCCTGGACATGATCAAGAAGCGCTTGGGTGCGCGGCCCTTGCCTGTACAGATTCCGATCGGGTCGGAAGATAATTTCAAGGGCATGGTCGACCTCGTGGAGATGAAAGCACTGGTCTGGGATTCGGACGACAAGGATGCCGAATGGAAGGTGCTGGAAGTGACACCTGATCTGGGCGACAAGTTACACATCACTGTGCCGAGCGACCGAAAGCTCCTGGACAGCGTCGTGCAATTTCGCACCGAGTTGGTTGACACCTGTCTCGAGCAGGACGATGAGGCGATGGAAGCTTTCATCACGCACGGCACGGTGCCGTCCGGCGATATTCTGCGCGCCTGTTTGCGCAAAGGAACCTTGAATTCTGCCTTTACCCCCGTGCTGTGCGGCTCTTCGTACAAGAACAAGGGTGTGCAGCAGGTTTTAGATGCCGTGGTCGATTATTTGCCCGCTCCGACGGACGTGGCCTCGATCAAGACGGTGGACGCCGACGGCGAGCCGATCGGCGAGCGCGCAACTTCCGACGAAGAGCCGTTCTCGGCCTTGGCGTTCAAAGTCATCAACGACATTTACGGCGCGCTGACTTTCATCCGTGTGTATTCGGGGGTGCTGACCAAAGGCGCCTCGGTGCTTAATTCCACGCGTGGTAAGCGTGAAAAAATCGGCCGCATGGTTGAGATGTTTGCCAAGGAGGCCAATCCGGTTGAAGAAGCACGTGCGGGCGACATCATTGCGCTTGTGTCCCTTGCCGATACGGAAACCGGCGACACATTGTGCGACTCGGCGCACCCGGTGGTGCTGGAGCGCATGCGTTTTCCCGAACCGGTTATCAGCGTGTCGGTCAAGGCGAAGAATAAGTCGGAGCAAGAGAAGTTCGGCAGCGCGCTCGGCAAAATGGTTCGCGCCGATCCATCGCTGCATCTGGAAACGGATCGCGACACGGGTCAAACCATTCTTCGCGGTATGGGTGAACTGCATTTAGAGGTCACATTGGATCGCATGCGCACGGAGTTCGGAGTGGAAGGCACCATGGGCGAGCCCCAAGTTGCTTACCGCGAAACCATTACCAAGAAAATCACCGAACAGTACATTCACAAGAAGCAAACCGGCGGTTCCGGCCAGTTCGCCGAAGTGTGGATCGTGTTTGAGCCGATGGAGCGGAGCAAGGGCTTCGAATTCGTCGATGAGACGGTGGGCGGTTCGGTGCCGCGTGAATTTGTGCCCTCGGTCGAGAAGGGACTGAAGGTCCAAAAGGAAGATGGCGTGCTCGCGCACTATCCAACCGTGGATTTCAAGGCCACCTTGATCGATGGAAGCTTCCACGATGTCGATTCGAACGCAATGACCTTCGAAATCGCCGCCAAGGCCGCGTTCCGCGAGGGCATTCGCAAGGCTGCACCGATCCTGCTCGAACCGGTGATGAAGGTCGAGACCGTCACTCCGGGGGACTATCTGGGCGATGTGATCGGCGACATCAATCGCCGGCGCGGCTCGGTGCAGGACCAGCTGGAGCGCGGCACCAACATCGCCGTGGTGGCCATCGTGCCTTTGTCCGAGATGTTCGGCTATATCGGACAGCTGCGCGGTATGACCAGCGGCCGCGCTTCGTACACCATGGAGTTCTCCCATTACGAACCGGTGCCGCGCAACGTAGCGGAAGAAGTGATCGCGGAGGTCGCGAAGGCCAAGGCTGCACTGACGGCTTGATACCGTGGGATGAATTTATCGCGCTTGGCTGCTAGGGCGCCAGGCGCGATAGACTATCGATCCGTGAACGGTAACAATTCACCCGCAGACGCCTCGTCCCCCGCCGCAGCGTCCACGGCCGCCGCGGCGATTCCGAGCGACGCTCGCGGCGAACGACTTAATACCAAGGCTGCCGGCATCATCGGCCTAGCAGTGATGTGCAGCAGGCTTTTGGGGCTGGTGCGGGAACAAGTGTTTGCCGCCTTGTTCGGCGGCGGCATGGCGATGGATGCCTTCACGGCCGCCTTTCGCATCCCGAATTTGTTGCGCGACCTGTTTGCCGAGGGTGCCCTGTCGACCGCCTTCGTCACTACTTTTTCCAAAACCATCGCTCGCGGTGGCGACGCCGATGCATGGCGGCTGGCTCACAAAGTGGCCACGATGACGGCGCTGATGTTAGGTCTGCTGTGCATCGTCGGCATAATTTTTTCCTCTCAGCTGGTCCATCTTTTGGCGCCCGGATTCGATGCGGAAAAGGCCGCCTTGACCGCGCAGCTCACGCGCATCATGTTTCCGTTCATTCTCTTGGTCTCGCTCGCCGCCTTGACCATGGGGATGCTGAATGCCAAGAACGTGTTTGGCGTACCGGCAATGGCATCGAGCTTCTTCAATATCGGGTCGATTCTTGGGGGCGTGGGCTTAGGATATTGGATCGATCCGCACTTCGGTACGCGCGCGTTGATTGGGTTGGCATTCGCAACCCTGATAGGCGGCGCCTTGCAGCTCGCCGTGCAGCTGCCCTCGCTGGCGCGCCTGGGTTATCGGTTCCGACCCGACTTTAAGTGGCGTGATCCTGGGGTCAAGGCCATTTTGCTACTGATGGGACCGGCGGTCATAGCGGCCAGCACCACGCAGTTCAATGTGCTGGTCAACTCGATGTTTGCTTCAAGGTTGGGCGATGGCGCGATCTTTTGGCTAGCGATTGCATTTCGTCTGATGCAGTTGCCACTCGGCGTTTTTGGCGTCGCCTTAGGCTCGGTGACGCTGCCGCTGCTGTCGCGCCTGGTGGTGGCGGAACGCATGGATGCGTTTAGAGGCGAACTGGCGCGCGCGATCAGGTGGGCGCTGCTGCTCACGCTGCCCTCGATGGTGGGGCTGATCATGCTGGCCGAGCCGATTATCTCGGTGTTGTACCAACACGGCAAATTCACGGCCTTCGAAGCGGGGCAGGCGGCCGGTGCACTGCGTTTTTACGCGATCGGGCTCGCCGGCTATGCGGCGCTTAAGGTCCTGGTCAACGCCTTTTACGCCCTGGATAGACGCAAGACTCCCATGCTCGTCAGTTTCATGGCGGTCGGACTCAATCTTTTCTTTAATTGGCTGTTCACGTTTCGCTTAGGGTGGGGTCATCGCGGACTGGCATTTTCTACTGGATGTCTAGCGACTTTCAATTTCTTGGTGCTGTATTTTTTGATGCAGGTTCAGCTCAAAGGCCTCGAGACACGCCGCCTTTTCTTGTTGCTGCTTAAAGTTGCGCTCGCGTGCGCAGCGCTGGCTGCCGTGTGCGCTGCCTCCTCGCATTGGCTGCTTGGCGACTGGCCTCACCAAACATTGTTGTTGAAAGCGGCGGCGCTCCTCGCCACGGTGCTGGTGGGCGGGCTGGTTTTCGCCACCTGTGGCGTCTTGCTGCATATCAATGAGCTGAAGGAGCTGCGCGATGCTTTCAGGCGCCGGTTGAAGCGTGTGAAAGCGGATGTCAGCAGTTAGTCCCACCCCCGGGGTTTGAGGCGCAACAGCCGGCTGATCCACGGCGGCGGGGCCCTGCCTTTGACGCGTTCAAAGCCCGCGTACGCCAAACGCGAGCGGGGCGAGGAGGAAACCTGCACGGCTTGCTGCAGGCAGATCTCGCGAGGTCCCCAACGAGTTTTGGAAATATCCTTGCTTGGCGAGAGATTGACGGTGTTGAGGTGCTGAGCAATCGCATACTTCACCGTCTCCACCACCGTGGTTGTCATGACGCTGTATTTGGACCAGCTGGGGTCATAGCCTGAATAATAGAGATACAGGCTATCGCCGATCTGAAAGCCGATGCGCATCGCCACAATATCTCCATGCACCACCAACTGAAACACGCGCACAACGTCACGGGCGGCCAATCGGGCGCAGACATCATGAAGAAAAAGGCGCGAGCCTGAATTGGAGAAATGATTGCGGTGAACCACGGCATCCGGGAGATCGGCGCGCATCGCATGTAGAATGAAGAACCGATCCAGCGCATCCTTCACGGCGCGCGGCTCCTGCGCGACGCGCAGCTCGCAGTGCAGGCCATCGCGCTTGAGCGAATTGTAGCAATGGCGGATCGACTCCCGAATGTTGCGCTTGAGATTGGCGCGAAACGCCTCCCACGATCCGGGCAAATCCAGCACATAGTCCAGCAACGGCTGTTGAAATTGGGTTCTCCCGCTGGCCGACAGTGCTCCGGCCTGGGCGTCGCTGACCACGCCCGAGTTCAACCAATCAATCGTGCGCCCGGCTGCGATCTTGCGCCGAATTGCATGCACGGCAAGCGTCTCGTAACTCGGCTCGATGAGCGAAGTTCGTATTTCAGTGAGCGCGGGGTCCGCACCTATCAGGTCGAGCGTGCTGACATGCACGGGACCTACCGCACGACGCGTAAGGATCAGCGGTACGATGGCGACGCAGCGGCCTTCGGAGTTGCGCGCTGCGTGAATCATCGGCTGAGTTTCGATCAGCGCGCCGCGCGCCAAGAACCGGCGGCACCACGCCATATGCCACTCGTGCAGAGCAAAGGGCAGCGTGTTGCGGGTGGCACGCGAGAGCCGGTCGTAATCGGACTGCAGCGCTTGCAAGGCGTCGACGCTCTCCACGACCTCGACGGTCAAAGGCTCCCCGGACCCGCGCGCGTGCGCCAGCCCCAAGCCTCCTTGCGTTGGTACTCCGATCATTGCGCCCGCCGCCTGCGACACCGAGCCAAAGTCCCCTTTGCGCAGAATACCGGAATTGCGTCAAGGCCCGTAGCTGAATATGTAAGATGCGGGGCTAAATCAGCGCATCCGCGCGGGGCGGTCCGCCATCCGGATCGGCTATGATAGGCACGACGCAATCGATAAACCGGAGGCTGCCATGAAGTTACACCTGCCATTGTCAGTCTTGCCTGCGCTGCTCGCATGCGCTCTTTGCGCGACCGCTGCCATAGCCGAGCCGGTTTCTCGCCTCGAGGTACGTGTGGTCACCGGCGGGCAGGCGCTCAGTGCCGGCAGCGACTTGGAGCTGCGCATTTATGAGGCGGGCAAAAACGTCAGACGTCTGCCGTTGGTCCACGGCGAGTCATGGCTGCCAGCGTCCACGCATATCATCCCGGTGAATCTGAATAATAGTCCGCTCGATCCTCGCAACGTGCTGCGCTTTGGGCTTTACTACCGCGCCGGCAGTCCTTTGGCACCCGCATTCGAAGTGGTTTCGGCGGATGTTCAATTGCCGTCCGGCCGTGAAGTTCCGGCGCGGCTATTGAATGCCACTTTGTCGGGTGTCATTTCCAAGCAAGGAGAACTGGCAACCGTTGAACGAGATCAAACCTCGCTGGCATGCAACAGCGATGCGGATTGCGACGATCATCGAGCCTGCAACGGGATAGAGCGTTGTGCGCCGCATTCCGCCGGTGCCGATGCGCGCGGCTGCGTCAAGGGCACCCCGGTGATATGTCCGGTCAACCAGATTTGCGGCGAGGGAGTCGGATGCCACGGCGCGAGTGCACTAAAGTCATTTACCCCGGACCCTAACGCGCCGAATCCGTGATTGATCTGCGCAGCGACACGGTTACCAGGCCGACGCCGGGCATGCGCGCGGCCATGGCAGCCGCAGAGGTCGGTGATGATGTGTTCGGTGATGATCCGACCGTCAATCGATTGCAAGCGGCCGCCGCCGAACGATTCGGATTCGAAACTGCGTTGTTTTTCCCGACCGGCACCCAAAGCAATCTGGCGGCGTTGATGGCGCATTGCGGCCGCGGCGATGAGTTCCTGGTGGGGCAGGAAGCGCACACCTATAAGTACGAGCAGGGAGGTGCTGCCGTGCTCGGCAGCATCCAACCTCAGCCTTTGGAACATGAAGCGCACGGCGGGATCTCCATCGAACGAATAAGTGCTGCGATCAAATCGGATGATTATCACTTTGCGCGAACG
>JANYAD010000213.1 GCA_025355165.1 Gammaproteobacteria bacterium
GCGATGTCCGTCATCGCCGCTCGAAGGCTCCCTGCCGCGTGCAGCCGCACCGCAGGAACCTCGCCCGCGCCCGAGGGCACCGCCAGCAGCACGCCAATGACGCTCGTTAGAATGCGAATCATAACTACTCCCGATTTACCCAACCCACCTCTCGCCGGCGCGGCGGGCCATCCATACGGCCGCGTTTACCAGGACGATGATCGTCATGAGGACGATACCAAGTCCGACCGCGAAGGAAAGGTTTCCCTTAGAGGTTTCGAGCGCAATTGCCGTGGTCATCGTGCGCGTAAAGCCATCAATGTTGCCGCCGACAATGATGACGGCACCCACCTCGGCCGCTGCGCGCCCGAAGCCCGCAAGCAGCGCTGTTACGAGACTGAAGCGGCCCTCCCAAATCAGCGTTGCCACCCGCGCCAACGGACCCACATGCATTGCGTTAAGTTCATCCCGATACTCGATCCACAAGTCCTCGATCGTTTGGCGTGTCAGTGCCGCAATAATCGGTGCGACTAAGATCGCTTGCGCAACAATCATCGCTTGTGGGGTGAACAGAAGGCCGAGAAAGCCGAGAATGCCCGATCGGGAGAGGACTAAATAAACGGCCAAGCCGATGACCACGGGGGGTAATCCCATCATCGCGTTGACCGCGACGATGATGCTGGACCTACCGGGGAATTTGCTCAGTGCCAGCACTCCCCCAACGGGGATGCCAATCAAGGCCGCGCTGAAAACCGCGGTTAAGCTGACAATCAGCGTGAGCTTCACGATCGCAAACAGGGCCGGATCCCCACCCATCACGAGCTGAAACGCTGAGACTTGATCCGGCATGATATTGCCCTTGATGAATCAGAAGCCGATGCTCGCGGCAGCGAGTACAGTTCGCGGCGAACCCAAGTGTGCCAGCAAGCTACCCGTATTGGCGCCGGTAAGGTTGCTGGGCGCAATCGTGGACCAATAATGTTTGTCCGCAACGTTGTCGACCGATAGCCGCCATGTCACCTTCTTCGCCAGCGCGGTCGAGCTGTAGCGAACTCCGATGTCGAATAAGTTGTAGCCGGCTGCATAAAATGCATTGCTATCGTTGGCGGCGCGGGGTGCGGAAAATTGCCAGTCAAAAACCGCAATCAACCCGGCAACGCTCGGGATGGTGTATTCGAACAGAGTGTTGCCCTTGACTTTGGAGGCACCGACGTAGATTTTGTCGTTGGTCGTCGGCAGCGGCGTGTGTTCGAGCTTCGCATCGAGCAAGGTGACCCCCCCATAGACCGTCAGACCTCCAATGACTTCACCGACTGCGGACAGCTCCAAGCCCTTGTTGAGCTGTAAACCGGAAATCTCAAAGGCATTGTCGAGGGGATTGATATTGGCGAAAGGCCGCTGAATGCGAAACAGCGCCGCGCTGAAGTCTATTTTCGCGAGCGAGGCTTTGTAGCCAACTTCGTATTCTTTGCTGCGATAGGGCGGCAAACTCATCCCGGCATTCGCCAGGCTTTTGCCCGAATTTCCGAGCGCCCCTGCAGGCGCCAGATCGCCGGCCTGCAGCGAATTGGCGAAGGTCGCGTAGACGGACATGTTACTCCGCGGCTTGTACATCAAGCTGACAGAGGGACTCTGGCCCTGATCGGCGTAGCGCGGAAGTCTCATGGCCTTTGCATTGAAATTATCGACATGGAACCAGTCCTGGCTGACGGCCAGTCGGGTTGCCCAGGCATCGGAGAAGCGTATCGTGTCACCCGCATTGATACCTTGCTGGTAAGTCGTCGAGGAATCAAAGTTAAGCCCCGTGTTGGGCAAACCCGCTGCGGGGAAAGGAAAAACCACAAGGCTGTTTATGTTCGCAGACCCCAATATAACGCTCGCCGCCTTGGCGGGCGTGATCACCGCATACGACTGCGACTTGTAGCCCGCGGACCCAATGGTGAGATCATGGACCGCCCCCCAGGTGCTGAAATTACCGTTCAAATACGCCGCATCGCTGCTCATGATGAAGCGCGGTGCTAAGCCATTGGCGAGCGATGAAGTGTAATTGCCGCTCACCGTGGTCAAATTGTTGACCGGCGTGTTGATATCGCGCTCGGCATCTTGATTGAGCGCGCCGAGAACCAGATGCCAATCAGAATCGAAGTCGTGCTTCAACCGCACACTGCCGGTGCGCGTCAGCATTTCGACACCTGCATAGTTTTGGCCGTACCCTACTTCTCTGGGATCGGGGGCTGGGGGCAAGTTCAGTTTTTCGCTGTAGCTAAACCACCCCGGGAACCCCGTGTCGAGGAGGTGGTAGTAGCTGTAGTTCGTCTCGATGACCGTGCCTTGCAGAGGACGAATGTCGATAGCAAGGCTTCCGAGCACGCGCTTGGTGTGGCCATGCTCCACCCACGCATCGCCCTCGCCGAACAGTCCGTTGAAGCGGTAGCTGAACATACCGTTATGGTCGAGCATGCCGCCCATGTCGATATGCGCCGTGCCGATGCTGTCGCTCGCATAGCTCACCGTCACCTCCCGCAGATCGATGTCCGTGGGGCGTTTAGAAACAAAGTTGAACATGCCGGAAGGATTGGCGGGCCCGTACAGTGAGGCCGACACGCCGTTGACGACGTCGATCTGCTGGAATTGCTCCATTGCGTTCGCGACCGTGATGAAAAACTGCATGCCGTCCATGCGCGAATTCTGGAAATTTCCGCCTTGCATGCCGCGCGTTTGCGGGCGCAGGATTTCGGCCCCCTGTTGTTCCTGATAAGCGACCAGCGGCAAGTATTTAGAGACATCCTTGAAATTGGTTGCCATCGAGTTCTTGATCAGCGCCTCGGGCAGAACGCCGATCGAGTAAGGGGTATCGAGCGTGCTCATCGAGCCTAACGGACCCAGCTCGACCGCTTCCACGCGGTATCTATCCTCGGATTCCTTGTTCCCGATGACCGTGACACGAGGTAACCCCGGGGCCGGCTCCGAAACCGCCATCGAGGCATCTGCCGCTTGCGCCGCTTGCGCGAATGAACTGATACACACGGAAAACCAAATTGCTAGGCGAAGAAATTGGGTCATTTGAAAATAATCTACGTTTGGGGCGGGCGACGGGCCGCTGGTGAAGTGCACTATAAAAGCCGTTAAAGGGGCTGAAACGTAGCACGCGGTGCTTAGGCCCAACAATATGCACGGCCTTGCATATGTCGCGCGCTTAAGGTTGCTATTTTTCTTGCGCGCTAGTCATCCAAAGCCAAGCGCTGGCAGCCGACGAAGCATTGGAATCGCCGCCCGACCGCGCGGCCGAATAATGACATCCCAAGTTTTTCCGCGACCTCAATCCCCATGCTCGATACGCCGTTGCGCGACACGACGATCGGTACACCGCTCTGTGCGGCCTTGATGACCATCTCGCCCGTGAGCCGGCCGGTGGTGAAGAGGATCTTGTCGCCGCCGCAGATGCCGTGCAATGCCATCCAGCCGCTGATGGTATCAAGCGCATTGTGCCGGCTGACATCTTCAACCGACACGAGCAGCGTCTCGCCCTGGAACAAGGCGCAACTGTGAACCGATCGGGCACGCCGGTAAATGCCCTCCTGTTGGCGCATGGTGTCGAGCAACTGGCGCAGGGTGCTCGCCCGGATTCGCGCCTCGTCAATGCGCGGCAATTTGACGGCATTAACGTGCGCGAGCATTCGCGCATAGATCGATCCCTGACCGCTGCCGCCCGCGACGATGCGCTGCGGATCGGAAGCGACTCTGTGCGCCGGCCGGCGGCTCGTGACGTGGGCGGCTGCCAGATTCCAGTCAACGGAAATTGCTTCAATCGCGCCGGCAAATTCGATCAGCCGTTGATTGCACAAAAAACCCAGCACCAGAAGTTCGGGCGAGGCGCCCAGCGTCATCAAGGTAACAAGCTCGCGGCCGTCGATAAAAACGGTGAGCGCCCGCTCCGCCGGAATGAGGACGGCACGGTGCGCCCCCAGCTCATCGGTAATTTCAATCTGGCACATCGCCTCGCAACAGCTTGCGCTCAAGCGCGGCGCATTCAAGATCGGCTGCAGCATGCGCGCCTGCGGCTGTACGATGAACGCGTTGCTGCTATCGGGCTCGATGGCAGACTCCTATCCTGGGCGGTAGGATGATGCGCAGGGCAAGCATATGATCATTCAAAAAGAAGATATTACCGGACTGGTGCTCGCGGGCGGCCGCGGCTCGCGGATGGGCGGCCTCGACAAGGGGTTGCAACTGCATCTAGGCGTTCCGCTCGCCCTGCACGCACTGAACCGCTTGAGGCCGCAGGTCGGGACATTGATGATCAATGCCAACCGCAATCTTGCCGCGTATCAGGCCATGGGCTCGCCCGTATGGCCCGATGAAATGGCGGATTTTCCAGGCCCGCTCGCCGGAATGCTTGCCGGCCTCGCGCATTGCGGCACGTCCTATTTGGCGACCGTGCCCTGCGACACGCCCAACTTTCCCCTGGATTTTGTTGCGCGGCTTGCGCAACGCCTGCAGGGCAGCATTGGCGAAATGGCTGTCGTCTATACCCATGAGGATGGCAAGCTGCGGGCACAACCGGTTTTCTGTCTGATGAAAACCTCGCTGCGCGATGGACTCAGAGCCTTCATCGACAGCGGCGAACGCAAGACTGGCCTGTTCGCCGCAACTCATCACAGCGAGAGGGTCATCTTCGAGGACGCCGCAGCATTCGCTAACGCCAACACGTTGAGCGAACTCGCGCACCTGCAGATCAATCCTCCGCCATAGCCGGTTCCAGAATCTGACCGCCGCCAAAACTCAGTTGAGCGGGTTTCGTACCGCCCAATGTCACGCGTATCGCGCAGTATTTGAATTCTGGAATCTTGCCGAACGGATCGAGCGCCGAGTTGGTGAGCTTGTTGATGGCGGCCTCGTAATAGCAGAACGGGACAAAAACGGCACCGTGCGGCGAGCTCTCGTCCTCGCGCGCGTAGAGGGTAACGCTGCCGCGTCGCGATTGGATGGTAACGAGGTCGCCCGGTTTCGCGCCCAACTCCGCCAAATCGACTGGGTTCAGCGATGCCACAGGATCGGGCTCAATCGCATCAAGCACGCCGGAGCGGCGCGTCATGCTGCCGGTATGCCAATGCTCCAGCTGTCGCCCCGTGATCAGCACCATGGGATACTCGGTATCCGGCCGCTCGTCTGCCGGAATGATGTCCGCCGGTACGAAGCGCGCTTTGCCGGTCGATGTCGGAAAGGAGTCGACAAACACCACCGCCTCTCCGGGATCGCCTTCCTTCTCGCAAGGATAGGTGACGCTGTCTTCGGCCTGCAACCGCTCCCAGGTAATGCCGCCGATGCTTGGCATGGTGTGCCGCATTTCATCGAACACCGCCGCCACCGCTTTCTCGCCGGTGCCGTACTGCCACGAAAGCCCGAGCTGCCGCGACAGGTCGATGATGATCTCAAGGTCTTGTCGGGCTTTGCCCGGCGGATTGAGCGCCTGGCGCCCGAGCTGCACGTAACGGTCGGTATTGGTGAATGTGCCGGTCTTCTCAGCGAACGAGGATGCCGGCAGGATCACATCCGCCAAATAACACGTTTCGGTCAGAAAAATGTCTTGGACCACCAGCATATCGAGTTTGGCAAGCGCTTCGCGCGCGTGATCGGCATCCGGATCGCTCATCGCCGGATTTTCCCCCATGATGTACATGCCTTTGACATTTCCGGCGAGAATGCCCTTGATGACTTCGACTACCGTCAGTCCCGGTTTGTCATCGAGCCGTTCGATGGGCACGCCCCACGCCTTGGAAAACCGCTCGCGCGATTGAGGATTGTCGACCCGCTGATAGTCCGGATACATCATTGGAATGAGCCCGGCATCCGAAGCGCCCTGCACATTATTCTGCCCGCGCAGGGGGTGTAAGCCCGTTCCCGGCTTGCCGATTTGCCCCGTCATCAATGCCAAAGCAATCAGACAGCGCGCGTTGTCGGTGCCGTGGATATGCTGGCTGATGCCCATGCCCCAGAGGATCATTGAGGCGGGACTGGTGGCGTACAGTCTCGCTACTTCGCGGATGGTCTCCGCCGCCACGCCGCAGATCGGTGCCATAAGTTCAGGACTATAGCCTTGCACGTTTTTTACGAGCTCAGCATAGCCGAGGGTGCGATCGGCGATGAACCCCGCATCGACCAAATTTTCCTCCACGATCACATGCATCATCGCGTTCAGGAGAGCCACATCGGTATCGGGCTTAAATTGCAAATAGCGGTAAGCCGTGCGCGCTAAATCGTTGCGCCGCGGGTCGATGACGATCAGTTTGGTGCCACTGCGCATCGCGTTCTTGATAAAGGTCGCCGCCACCGGATGATTCACGGTGGGATTGGCGCCGATCAGAATGACGACTTTTGCTCGGGTCACATCCATAACGGGATTGCTCACCGAAGCGGAACCGATTCCTTCGAGGAGGGCCGCGACGCTCGAGGCATGGCACAGACGGGTGCAATGATCGACATTATTGCTGCCAAATCCCAAGCGCACAAGTTTCTGAAATAAATACGCTTCCTCATTGCTGCCTTTGGCCGAACCGAATCCGGCGAGCGATCTAGGTCCAAAGGTATCGCGCAATTTGCGCAATGTTCCGCCGCCCAGCGCAATCGCTTCTTCCCAAGTGGCTTCCCGAAACACTTCCATGACGCTGTTAGGATCCATGACGAAATCACGGCTCTTGGGAACATCGGAGCGTCGAATCAGCGGCACCGTGAGGCGCTGCGGATGACGAGAGTAATCATAACCGTAGCGGCCCTTGACGCAGAGCCGTGAATGATTGGCGGGGCCGTCGCGTCCTTCAACATAGAGGATCGTATCGTCTTTGACGTGATAGGTGATCTGGCACCCGACACCGCAATACGGGCACAGCGACTTCACCGACTTGTCGGGAATGGCGAGTGCGACCTCGCGCGCCGGCATGATCGCCCCAGTCGGACAAGCCTGCACGCATTCGCCGCACGCCACGCAGGTCGAAGCGCCCATTGGATCATCCATGTCGAAAACAATTTTTTCATGTTGGCCTCTTGAGGCCAAGCCTATGACATCGTTGGCCTGCTCATCACGGCAGGCGCGCAGACAGCGGGTGCATTGGATGCAAGCATCGAGATTCACCGAGATTGCCGCATGCGAGAGGTCCGCTTGCACGGCACGACGAGGGGCAAAGCGGGGCTTGCCCACCTCTAACTTCTGCGCCCATACATCGACCTCGTTGTGACGCGTGTACTCCTTTTCCGGCATGTCGGACTGCAAAAGCTCGATGACCAACTGTTGCGACTTACGCACGCGCTCGCTAGTGGTGGTGACCTCCATCCCGGCCGCGGGCAAGCGGCAACACGATGCGGCAAGCACGCGCTCACCTTTGATTTCAACCATGCATGAACGGCAATTACCGACCGCCTCCATGCCGGGCATGTAGCAAAGACGGGGTATTTCCACACCCTCCCGATCGGCGATCTCGAGCAGCGTGTCGGTGCTGGCAGCCGTGATCTCGCGGCCATCGAGCTTGAATGTGACGCTCAGAGCATCGGCCCGGTTGATGTCGTTCATGGTCCCTTAACTCACTTCATCGGGGAAGTATTTGATTACCGTATCGACGGGGTTCGGCGCAGCCTGGCCCAACCCGCAGATCGACGCATCGCGCAGTACCTGTGAGAGGTCTGCCAGCAACGGTTTGTCCCACTTGTCCTTGGCGATCAGCATATTCGCCTTGGCCGTGCCGACGCGGCATGGTGTGCACTGACCGCACGACTCGTGTTCGAAAAAACGCATCATGCTTCGAGCGGCGGCTTTCGCCGTATCTTGGGAAGAGAGCACGATTACCGCGGCTGACCCAATGAAACAGCCGTAGGGTTGCAACGTATCGAAGTCGAGCGGGATGTCGCCCAACGATGCGGGCAAAATGCCGCCCGAGGCACCCCCCGGCAAGTAACCGTAAAACGCGTGGCCATCCTTCATGCCGCCGCAATATTCATCGATCAGTTGGCGCACCGTGATACCCGCCGGGGCGAGCTTCACGCCAGGATTTTTCACGCGCCCGGAAACGGAGAAACTGCGCAAGCCTTTGCGACCATTGCGGCCTTGCGAGGCAAACGCCTCCGCGCCGTTTTCGAGCAATTCCCGTACCCAATAGAGGGTCTCCATATTGTGCTCGAGCGTCGGGCGCCCAAACAATCCGACCTGCGCGACATAGGGCGGTCGCAAGCGTGGCATGCCGCGTTTCCCCTCGATCGATTCGATCATTGCCGACTCTTCCCCGCAGATATAGGCACCCGCGCCGCGCCGCAATTCGATCTTAGGTAACGGAGCCGGAGGGTCATCCTGCAGCTTGGCGAGTTCAGTTTCCAGCAATGCTCGGCAGCCGTGATATTCATCCCGCAGATAAATATAAATCGCGGAAATGCCCACCGCCCAGGCCGCGATCAGCATGCCCTCGAGAAATCGGTGCGGGTCGCGCTCAAGATAAACTCGATCTTTGAAGGTACCGGGCTCGCCTTCATCGATATTCACCGCCATCAACCGGGGCGCCGTTTCGCCGCGCACGATGCGCCACTTGCGTCCCGCCGGAAAGCCGGCGCCGCCCAAGCCGCGCAGACCGGAGTCCTCCATCGTTTTCAAAACACTTTCCACATCGCGGCGATGCTCAATGCAATCGCGCAGCACCGAGTAACCTCCCGCTCCTAGGTATTCTTCAAAACCGATGTAGCTTTTAGGCTTATCGTACAAATTTTGCGCCTGAACTTCGTTGCTCACCGATTCCAAGGTAGCCGCGGGAACGGGCTTCTGATGCACGATGGCCACCGGTGCCTGCTCGCAGCGCCCGACACACGGCGCGCCGATCACACGAACGTCGTGCCCGAGCAGCGCGGGCAGTTTCTCCAGCAACCGCTTTGCGCCGCCCAGCTCGCAGCTCAGTCCATCGCAGACCCGAACGGTCAAGGCCGGTGGCGCGGGCAGAATGCCGTCCGCATTCTCCTTTACCACGTCGAAGTGATGATAGAACGTGGCCACCTCGTAGACTTCCGTCTGGGCCAACCCGAGCAGCCGTGCCAACGCAGCCAAGTGCGGCGCACCCAACTGGCGATAACGGTCGTTGATTAAGTGAAAATATTCGATCAGCAAATCGTGCCGGTACGGCCCCGGACCGAGTAACGATTCAACCTCGGCCAATGCAGGGGGCAGCACCTGACGGCCCCTCGGCGCCTGGCGCTTGCGCTTTTTCGTGGCTCCCGCGCGTGCTATCGGAATCACCGGACTGGTCACTGCTCAACTCCATTCGTGGGATGCGACCAGTATCGTATCACCTGATATATGTGTCCATTTGATTCAGCAGATGATAAACCGAGTCGCTAAATGATAGTCCGGGGTTATCAACGCATAATCAGGGTTTATGGCGGGCTGTGGCAGTGGTCGGGCTCCGGATAGAGCGCCATGAGCTTGCGCATGACGCCATTGGTCCAACCGAAGCCATCCTGCAAGGGATACTCCCCGCCTCCGCCGGGCTTGCCGGTAGCGAGGACATCGTATTTCTCCACCAACTTCCCGCTCTCGCCGTAGACGCGATTGACGTTCGCCATCCACCGGCATGCCAGGGTCTCCGCCAGAGGCGAAAGGGAATACCGACGTAGCCCCGAGACGCCAATCCATTGCAGGGGCGGCCAACCATTGGGTGCATCCCATTGCTGTCCAGAGACCACGGGTGTGGTGACAATACCCCCGGATTTGAGCAGATCGCGAGACACGGCCGCGGCCACGGCCACCGCCTGCGGCTGGGTGGCGAGCGCGGCGAACAACGGATACAGGGTCGCCGCCGAAATCCTCGGTACTTGCACCTGTTGTACCCAACGATAATCACGAAAGACGCCACCGGCCGCATCCCACAAATAGCGATTCACCTCGCCTCGACGCGCCGACGCCCGGTGGCTGAATTCCGCGGCACAAGCCGCATGGTGCGCCCGCGAGCAACCCAAGCTGATGGCATCTTCCAGACCGAACAGCAGGCTGTTCAGATCGATGGGTATGATCTCCGTGGTGTTAATGCTGGCAAGGTTTTCGCCGTCGGCGAACCAACGAGAACCGAAATCCCAACCGCTTTCCGCCGCCGCACGCACATCGCGATACAGCTGCGCAGGAACACGACCACTGCTTCGCGCGAGCTCCGTGTCTTCGCTATAAGACTCATCGCGCGGCGCATCGGAGTCGTCCCAATAGCGGTTCAATATCGCGCCATCAGGCATGGCCACGACCCGACGATGCGCCGTGCCGCGTTTAAGGCCCGCCTCGCCCTCCATCCAAAAAGCGTACTCCCGACGCAGCTGCGGCAGATACCGAGCATAAGAATCCGCCGGATCTTGGGCATTCAGCAGCCCCACCATGGCGTAGAAAAACGGCGGCTGCGAGCGGCTCAGGTAGTACGTCCGGTTGCCGTTCGGAATGTGGCCGTACTGCTTGATTAAGAACGCGAAATTATCCAGCATGTCGCGCACCAGCCCCGTGCGCCGGGCCTCCACCAGCCCGAGCATCGTGAAGTACGAGTCCCAGTAATACACCTCCCGAAAGCGCCCGCCCGGCACCAGATAGGGCCGCGGCAGCGGCAGCAGCGACGAGCCGGGCACGGGCGCGGCATCGGGCTGCCGCCGCAACACCGTCCAGAGCGTGTCGAGGTGCGCGCGCAGGCCGGCTTTGATATTGCTCCGGTAGGTGTCCGTGCTCGCCGTCGGAGCCTGAAAGTTGCGCGCCGCAAAAGCTTTCAGGTCGAAGCCCGGCCGTACACTTTCGCGCCGGTAGCGGGCCAGCACCGAATCGGGCGGGGCGGTGGGCCGCGCGTCCACGAACGTCTTGCCATCGGCATAAACGCGGCCCAACTGCACGGCCTCGAACAAGCCGGGATACAGCTGCCGGGGCGTGGGCTGGGCCAGCGCGCTCAGAGGCAGCAGAAGCAGGAGGCAAAATTGACGCATGACTTTAGCGTTTGGGGCGTGCTTTCGCGCAGTGTTTCGCAGTGTCTCGGCTTGATTCAACGCTACGGAACACTACGTCAAACACCCCGCAACACTGCGCGAAATCACGCCGGCATTTTACTTCAGCGGCAGCACCAGCGCCTGCCAGGGCTTTAAACTCAGCGCCGCGCCCGCCTGAAAATCCGCATAATTATTCAGCCAGGGCACCCCGCCGACTTTCAGCCCCGCCGGCACGGGCCAGCTCCGCGCCTCGGCCGTGAAATTGAGCACCACCAGCGCCCGCTCCGCGCCCCGCGTCCGGGTGTAGGCATAGACGTAGGGATTGGCCGCGTCGAGCAGCGCGTACTGCCCGTAAACCAGCACCTTATGCTGCCGGCGCACGGCCGTGGCTTTCCGGAAGTAGTTCAGCACCGAGGCTGGGTCCTTATCCTCAGCCGCCGCGTTCACTTGGGCATAGTTGGGGTTGATGCTCAGCCAGGGCTGGCCGGTGGTGAAGCCGG
>JANYAD010000267.1 GCA_025355165.1 Gammaproteobacteria bacterium
GCCCGATTTCAACCAGTTCCTGCTGTCCCTCAACGTTGCCGGTTTCGGCGAAACCTGAGGGAATCAAGATCGCGCCTGCGATCTTTTTCTCTCCGACCTCGATCAATGCCTGCGGAACGAACTTGGCGGGGATCGCGAAGACGGCGACATCGATGGGGCCCGGCACGTCCTTGACGCTCTTGTACGCCTTCTTGCCCATAATATTTTCGGCATTGGGGTGGACCGGATAAATTTCCCCCGTATAGCCGCCGTTGATCAGATTCTTCATCACCGAATTGCCGATCTTGCCGGTCTCGTTGGATGCGCCGATCACCGCCACCGCCTTCGGCCTCATGATGCGGTTCATCTTTTCAACGATCTGCGCTTCGCTGGGACGATCACGGGCGGGCGCCGGATCGAAATTGAGCACGATCCGCACGTCTGCTGCGGTCGCACCCTTGTCGGTGGCAAACACCGGGTTCAAATCCATTTCTGAGATTTCCGGAAAATCCGCTACCAGGGAAGAGACTCTCTCGATCATGCCGGACAGAGCGGACCGATCCACGGGCTTCGAGCCGCGCACGCCGCGCAGAATCTCCGCCGCCTGGATGCCATCTAGCATCGACAGCGCATCCTCGTTGGTGGCAGGAGCCAAGCGGAACGTGATGTCCTTGAGGACTTCCACCAGAATGCCGCCAAGACCGAAAGCCACCAGCTTGCCAAACGCGGGATCGGTCACGGCCCCGATAATGACCTCTTGACCGCCCATCAGCATTTGCTGGATTTGAACCCCCAGTATCTCGGCCTTGGCGTCGTATTTGCGTGCGTTGCCGATGATGGTGTCGTACGCCTCCCTGGCGTGGTCCGCCGATTTGACCCCGACAATGACTCCGCCCGCCTCGGTCTTGTGCAAGATTTGCGGCGAAACGATCTTCATCACCACCGGAAAGCCAATGCTGGAGGCAAGCTTTGCGGCTTCATCCGCTGAGCTCGCAACGCCCTCCTTCGGTATGGTGATACCGTAGGCCTCGCAAACGCCGCGAGCCTCGGGCGCCGTCAATGCCTCGCGGCCGGCGGCCTTGGCCTGATCAAAAATTTTGCGGACGGCGTTCTTATCGTGTGACATATCGTGGATTCCTCGGAAGCTGTGGACGCGCGGGGTCGGCACAACGGCATCGACCTCGCCTGTATATCAAATAATTTTTTTCAATCTCAGCGCCGCGACATCCGCGGGCGTAAAACCCAACTCTGCCAGCACTTCGTCGGTATGTTCGCCAAGCAGAGGAGAGCGCGTGACATCGGTGGGACTGTCGCTCATCTTGATGGGATTGCCGACCGTAAGGTACTTGCCGCGTTTTGGATGGTCTATTTCGACAACGGTTCCTGTCTTGCGCAACGAGGGATCGTGCGCCAGTTCTTCCATGGACAGGATCGGACCGCAAGGAATATCGTGCTCGTTAAGCAGCGCCATGGCCTCGAATTTAGTCATGGTGCAGGTCCACGCTTCCACGGTGGCAAACACCTCCTTCAGCCGTGGCAATCGCGCATTTGGCGTGGCGAAATCAGGATCGGTAATCCACGATTCCTTTCCGATCACCTGGCAGATTGCCTTCCACACGGGCGCCTGGGCGATGAAATACAAATAGGCATTAGGATCGGTTTCCCATCCCTTGCATTTGACGATAGTGCCCGGCTGGCCCCCGCCTGAAGCATTGGCGGCGCGCGGCACCGCACTCCCGAATTTGCCGTTGGGGTACTGCGGATATTCTTTCATCACAGCGGTGCGTTCCAGCCGCTGCTGATCGCGAAGCTTTACCCTGCACAGGTTCAAAACACCATCTTGCATCGCCGCCAGAACTTTCTGTCCGCGGCCGCTGGTTTTACGCTGGTAAAGCGCCGCCACGATTCCGAGTGCCAGATGCAGTCCGGTGCCGCTGTCGCCGATCTGCGCACCTGTGACCAGCGGCGGACCATCATCGAAGCCCGTGGTCGACGCCGAGCCGCCCGCGCATTGCGCAACATTCTCGTACACCTTGCAATCTTCGTATGGGCCGGGACCGAATCCCTTGACCGAAGCCACGATCATGCGTGGATTCAGTTCCTGAATCCGCTCCCAGGTGAAGCCCATACGATCGAGCGCTCCGGGAGCAAAATTCTCCACCAGAACATCACAATGTTTGACCAGTTTTTCGAGTACTTGTTTGCCCTGTTCGCTTTTGGTGTCCAGAGTCACCGAGCGCTTGTTGTGGTTGAGCATCGTAAAATACAGGCTGTCCACGTCCGGTATGTCGCGCAATTGCTCACGGGTGATATCACCGCCGCCCGCTTTTTCCACCTTGATAACATCGGCGCCGAACCACGCCAGCAACTGTGTGCATGTCGGCCCTGACTGGACGTGCGTGAAATCCAGGATGCGTACGCCGTCTAACGCCTTAGCCATGAAATTCCCCAGCTTTTACTTGTACATCGTTTGGTTCTTGGTCCCCGGGGCGTATTCGCGCGGATCGACCCAGATATTGATGACGGCAGACTTGCGCAGTTTGTGCACCGATTCGCGCGCGCGCTTCAGCGCCGGCGCAATTTGCGCAGGATCCCGGACTTCTTCGCCGTACCCGCCCAACATTTCCGCAAACTTTCCGAACGGCACATCGCCTAGCAGATTGCCGACGTTGCCTCTCTGTTCGCCATACTTCGCAAGCTGACCGTAGCGAATCTGATTCATCGCAGAGTTGTTGCCGATCACTGCGATATACGGAACGCCAAACCGATTGGCCGTCTCCATATCGAAAGCCGTCATGCCGAATGAGCCGTCACCGTAATAGCACAGCACTTCCTTTTGGGGATTCGCCAAGCCGGCTGCGATCGCAAACCCGGTCCCCACGCCCAGGGAACCAAGCGCACCCGGATCCATCCACTGCCCAGGCCCACGCGGCCGAACCGCTTGAGCGGAAATGGTCACAACATCACCGCCGTCACCGATGTAAATGGTGTTGTCGGCGAGAAATTCATTCAATTCAAAAGCGACCCGGTAAGGATGAATCGGCACGCTGTTGGACTTGAACAACGGCATGAGCTTCTCGCCCGCGACGATCTCGGCATCGCTGAGCTGCTTCAGCCACTGCTGACGGGCTTGGCGCTTGTCGTCCTTGATGCGGCCGGATGCGGCCGCAAGCACCGCCCCCAAGATAGCGCCAGGATCGCCCGCCAATCCTAAATCGATGTCGCGATTTTTGCCCACGGTGCTGTAATCCATATCGATTTGCACCAGCTTTAACTCCTTGCTGATGCGTTTGCCGTAGCCCATACGGAAATCAAACGGCGTACCCACGATCACCAGCACGTCGGCACTGGCGAAGGCGTGGGTTCGCGTGCGATCGAAATGATGCGGATCACCGGGAGGCAGCAACCCGCGACTAGCACCGTTGAAATAGCCCGGGATATCGAGCCCACGCAGCAGCGCAATCGCCTCCTTGTGGCCGCGCGCAGTCCAGACCTGTTGTCCGTAGAGAATAGCCGGCCGTTCGGCGTTGACCAAGAGATCCGCAAGCTTTTCAATGTCTCGAGGATCGCCGATCGATTTTGTGGAAGCGCGATACTTGCCGGGCTGAGGAATGACCGCTTTGCTGATATCCACTTCGCGATCCAGTACATCGCGTGGAATTTCCAAGTACACCGGCCCGGTCGCACCGTTGAACGCCTCGCGTGCGGCCATGGCAATCATGTCCGCCACCCGTTCGGTGCTGGAAACTGACGCTGCAAACTTAGTGATGGGCGTCATCATCTCGACATGTGGCAAATCCTGAAGCGACCCCATTTTGTGCTGGGTCAAGGCGCCTTGGCCGCCGATGTGCAGAACCGGACTCTCCGATCGAAACGCCGTGGCAATGCCGGTAACGGCGTTCGTACAGCCGGGCCCGGCGGTCGTTACGACGCAACCCAGTCTGCCAGTCTGCCGCGCATAACCATCGGCGGCATGCGCTGCGACTTGCTCGTGGCGAAAGTCGATGATGCGAATGCCTTCATCGACACAACCATCGTAGATGTCGATGATGTGCCCACCGCAGAGCGTGAAGATGGTATCGACACCCTCACTTTTAAGCGCCTTCGCAACCAGGTGGCCACCGGAAACCACGCCCGCATCGCGGCTCTTCCGTTGCAAGGTGTCCTCAGCCGTCGTGGCCTTGGCCGGACTCGATATGGGGTTTACGGTTGCCATTGTCTCTCCAGGTTCGTAATTGATGCGAGCCCTCAGGTGGTTCGCGTTGCGGCTATACCGGCTGACGCCGTGGCCGGTGTGGGGAAGTCAGCTCGACTCTTCGCGAAGTGACGCGCGCGCATAGGCTTTAATACGAATAGCGCCATTCCCGCAGCAAGGAGATTGCAGCCGACAAAGATCGAAAAAACCGTGCCCCAGCCATGCGACTTGGCGATCAATGCAGCAAATGGAACCAGCAAAGAACCGGCGCCTTTGGCGGTGTAGAGCATGCCGTTGTTGGCGGCCGCATACCTGGAACCGAAGGTATCGCCCTGAGTCGCCGGAAACAAGCTGAATATTTCGCCATATACGCCGAAATATAAGGCGGTCACTAGTACGAACACCACGGGATTCCCTCCCGACTGGCTCAATATATACAGTGCGACTGCCCCCAAGGTAAAAGCCAACGCCATCGTGTACTCGCGGCCGATCTGATCGGACA
>JANYAD010000257.1 GCA_025355165.1 Gammaproteobacteria bacterium
CCCGCCGCCGATGACCGCAACTCGCTTGCCTTTGAATAACGGCCCGTCGCAGTGCGGGCAATACGCCACGCCGCGATTGCGATACTCGCGCTCGCCCGGCACGTTGATCTCGCGCCACCGCGCGCCGGTCGCAATGATCACGGAGCGTGCCTTGAGCGAGGCCCCGCCTTCCAATTTCACTTCGATGAGATCGCCCGGCACCAAGGCGTTGGCTCTCTGCAAGCTCATCACATCGACGTCGTAGGTGGAGATGTGCTGCTCGAATCCTGAAGCCAGTTTATGGCCCTGTGTCTCGGTGACGGAAATAAAGTTCTCGATTCCCACGGTGTCCAGCAGCTGCCCGCCCAAACGTTCGGCGGCAATACCGGTGCGAATGCCTTTGCGGGCGGCATAAATCGCCGCCGCCGCGCCGGCTGGACCGCCGCCGACGACTAGTACGTCGTACGGGGCTTTTGCATTGAGCTTTTCAGCCTGACGTGCAGCGGCGCCCGAATCGAGCTTGTGGACGATCTCCTCGAGTTCCATGCGGCCTTGACCGAAAGGTTGGCCATTGAGAAAAACCGCAGGTACCGCCATCACTTCGCGGCGTGCGACTTCTTCCTGGAACACCGCTCCGTCAATCATGGTATGGCGGATCTTCGGATTGAGCGCCGCCATGGCGTTCAACCCCTGCACCACGTCCGGACAGCTTTGGCAGGTGAGCGACACGAAGGTCTCAAAATTGAAATCCCCGTCAAGCGCACGAATCTGATCGGCCAGCGCCGCATCGATCTTCGGCGGATAACCTCCCGTCTGCAGCAGTGCCAGCACCAGCGAGGTGAATTCGTGACCCATCGGCACGCCGGCAAAGCGCACCTGGGCGGGGGCGCCGGGTCGGCGCAGCGCAAACGAGGGCTTTAACTGAGCCTCCTCGAGCACGGGCTCCAAGTTCACGAGACTGGAAACCGACTCGATGTCCTTGAGCAGTTCCAGCATTTCCTGCGAGCTTTCACCGCCATCGAGCGAGGCCACGATCTGCACGGGCTGCGAAATGCGCTCCAGGTAACCCTGTAACTGAGACTTGAGGTTGGTGTCGAGCATGGTCGTTGCGCTGCCTTTATTTAGTGCTCCGGTGCAGCGCCCTGTGGCGCGGTGCACCGGGCATTAGACTTTCACGCTCTAGATCTTGCCGACCAAGTCGAGCGAGGGCTTGAGCGTTTTGTCGCCCGGTGTCCACTTCGCCGGACAGACTTCGCCCGGATGCGAGGCGACGTATTGCGCCGCTTTCACCTTACGCAACAGCTCCTTTGCGTCTCGCCCGATGCCATTGTCGTGCACTTCCATGACCTTGATCTTGCCTTCCGGGTTGATCACGAAAGTTCCGCGGTACGCGAGTCCGTCTTCCTCGATCATGACTTCGAAATTGCGTGCCAGCGTTCCGGTCGGATCGCCCACCAGGGGGTACTGAACCTTCTTGATGGTGTCAGAAGCGTCATGCCATGCCTTGTGAGCGAAGTGCGTGTCGGTGGACACGCCATAGATTTCCACGCCCAGCTTCTTGAACTCCTCGTAGTTGTCGGCCAGATCACCGAGCTCGGTCGGGCACACGAAGGTGAAATCCGCGGGGTAGAACACAAATATCGCCCACTTACCCTTCAGGGTTTCGTTGCTGACGGGCACGAATTTGCCGTTGTGGTAGGCCGTGGCCTTGAACGGCTTGACTTCGGTATTGATTAACGACATGGAAAGCTCCTGGGACGGTTTTCGAAACTCACTAACATCATAGCAGCGGCTATCGCATTAATCATATTGATTGTAATTATAGTCTTGATAGACTACACCTATGAGAGCAAGTCGATGAATCTCAAGGATTTGAAATATTTAGTGGCGTTGGCTGACACCGGGCATTTCGGCAAGGCGGCCGAGCGCACCTTTGTCAGCCAGCCGACTTTGTCGGCGCAGCTCAAGAAACTCGAGGAATTTCTCGGCGTCAAATTGGTGGAGCGTCAGCCGAAGAATGTCCGGCTGACCGAAGTGGGCAAGCAAGTCGTGGTGCGTGCGAGGCGCATGCTCGATGAAGGGGATGAGATCATCGCGCTGGCTCGCAGCAATACCGATCCGTTCGCCGGCAAGTTGAAAATCGGTCTGATACCGACCATCGGTCCTTATTTGTTGCCCCGTGTATTACAGAAGATTCGCAAGGCCGTGCCGCAGCTGCAGCTCATGCTCTATGAATATCAGACAGAGTCGCTGCTCACGCGCCTGCGCGACGGCGAGATCGACCTCGGTGTCATGGCCCTGCCGCTTCTCCACGACGGCCTGGAATCGCGCACCTTGTACGAGGAAGCTTTTACCGTGGCCCTTCCCAACCATCACCCATTGGCGGCAAAGAACCATTTCAAGGTCCAGGATTTAAAAGGCCAGACGCTGCTCCTGCTGGAGGACGGCCACTGTCTGCGCGATCAAGCACTTGAAGTCTGCAGCCGCGTGGATGTGCGCGAGGTCGAGGATTTCCGCGCCACGAGTCTCGAAACGTTGCGGCAAATGGTGGTCGCGGGCTTAGGTATCACCTTGTTGCCGGAACTCGCCGTGGAGTCGCCCTTCGGCTCGCAGCGCGGCCTGACCGTTCGGCAATTCAGCAACCCCAAGCCTTCGCGCACGGTGGGCGCGGTATGGCGTAAGTCCAGCACGCGCGAGGCCGCGATCGCGGCGGTGTGCGATGTCATGCACGGCGTCATGGATAAAAAGGCTTAAATCGAGATTTCGATTGTGATGCAGGTCGCACCTTGCACAGGCCGTAAGATCCGAGTGCCGATCATTTCACATATTGTGCGCACGCAACGCGGCAAAATAGCAATCCAGGAAAGATCTGCCATGAATGCCCGCACCATCGCACGAGGAAAACCAGCACCCGTTTTGCCGAGCTTCGATCGTAAGTTCATCGAAGATCACAAGCTCGTGGAACGTTACCTGGAGAACAAGCTGCCGTTCAAAGGGGCTTCGGACCTCGAAGCGTGGTGCCGCGCGCATCCTGATTATCTCAATGAACTCAAACTGTCGGAGCGTGCGCATGCCAGCCTTAAATTGCTCGAGGCCAGCGGCCGCTCGCAGGATCTGCGCGAACCGAAGGCGCCCTGGTGGCAAGCCATCCACGTGCTTTTCGGCCTCGGCTCCATCGCCTTCGTCAGCCTCATAGCCTGTTGGGTCTTGGTCGGAAAATATTCGGTTCTGCAAGGAAAGCTCGACGACACCAAACGCGTAATAAGCCAGGGTCCCTTGGTGCAACCAGCAACCGCGAGGAGCGTCGCGGTGACTCCCGACCACGCACCCGGCATAAACCAAGCGCGCATCAAGCTCAGTAGAACTGCACCGCTGCTCATGGATGTGCACATCGATCTTGGCTACACCCAGAAGCTTACGCAATTCCGCGTCATCGTCGACAAGCAAGACCAGGGGCGCGCGCTGGTGCTCAACAACGTGCTCAAAGATTCGAATGGAGAATTGCGCGTCACCTTGAACTCCACCGGGCTCTCTGCCGGTCTCTACACCATTCGAATTGAAGCGCTGCCGCCGCGCGGCGTTCCCTTGCCGATCGGTTGGCTGATACTCGACGTGCAGTGACGGGCGATCCCGGCCGCGCCCCCCCCTCACTCGTCGCGTAGGGTTACGATGGGCGGCGTGTTCACGACACTACGTGTCGCGAGGGTGCCGCTCAATCCGACCAACACGGTGCCGCATACCAAACCGGTGACGAACACGAGGGGGTCTACGGTGAAATCAAGCGAAAAAAGCCGCCGCGCCAGCAACCACCCGATACCCGTCGCGCCGAAGGACGCCAGGGTGCCGGACAAAAAGCCGAGTGCCGAAAATTCCGCGGCCACGCCTTGCAGCACGGTGCCGCGGCTGGCGCCCAAGGTACGCAGCATCGCGCTTTCGTAGCGACGCTCATCGCGGGTGGATTGCACCGCCGCGAGCAGCACGACGACTCCTGCGGCCAAGGTAAACAGAAATACATACTGCACGGCAAGCGAGGCTCGATCCATAATGGCGCGAATTTGTTTCAGGATCGCATCCACGTCGAACACCGATACGGTCGGAAATTGTCTCACCAGGTCCGCCAGATACGGGCGCTGCGCGGAGTTCAGATACAAGCTAGTCATGTAGGTCCCCGCGGCGCCGTCCAGCAGCCCCGGCGGAAACACCAAAAAGAAGTTCGGCCGGAAACTATCCCAGCGGATTTTTCTAATGCTGGACACCTCCGCCGTCATCGTTTCCCCGGCTACGTCGAAGCTGAGTTTGTCGCCGATCGTCAAATGCAGCGCTTCGGCATATTCGGAGGAGACGGAAACCAACGCCTTGCCGGCATCGGCGGCCTGCCACCAGCGGCCGGCCACCAATTGATTGTCTGGCATCATGTCGGCCGACCAGGTCAGGTTCTGCTCGCGTTCGACGTAGTTGCGGGCGGCATCGCCGCTCAATTTGAGCGACTGCGGCGACTGCGCGTTGATGGCGATAATGCGCGCGCGCACCATCGGATACATCTGCGCCGCGCCGAAACCGTGAGCGGTCAGAAATTCCTGCAGGTCATTGCGTTGCTCAGGACGAATGTTGACCAGAAAATTGTTCGGCACATCGCTCGGTAAACTGCGCCGCCAATCCGCTAGCAAATCGCCGCGCACCACTGCGAGCAAAAGCAGCACCATGAGCCCCAATCCGAATGCCACGATCTGCACCACACTGCCGGTGCCGCGGCGAGACACATTCGCTAGGCCATAACGCCAGGCCACACCCACACCGCCCCTTAGCCGGCTGGTCAAGCGCACCAAGGCGAAGCCGGCCGCGGTCAGCACCAGGCCTACTCCCAACACGCCCGCCAAGACGCTGAACACCAGCTCTGTGTCCCGGACCATGCTCCAGAGAATCGCCATCAACGCGGCGAGCGCCAGCAAGTAACTCACTCCGTAGCGCAGCGGCGGAGCGGCCACTGTTTTGCGCAGTACCCGGGCCGGCGGTGTGCTCTTCAACTGCAATAGCGGCGGCAAGGCGAAGCCAATGAGCATGGCGAGCACGGTGACGGCGGCGATCGGCAGGGGAGACAAAGATGCCGCCGGCAGCTCGTTGGGGATGAGGCTCTTCAAAAGCCACACCAGCCCCGATTGCGCCAAGTAGCCGGATGCCGTGCCGACGATCACCGCGGATATCGCCAGCAACGTCAGTTCGATAATGGAGATGCTCAGCACAAAACTTTGCGAGGCACCCATGCACTTCATCAGCGCGACCGCATCGATGTGGCGCGCGGCATAGCGACGGGCGCCCATGGCAACCGCCACGGCCGCGAGCAACACCGAGGCGAGGCTCGCGAGGTTGAGGAAGCGGCTGGCTCGGTCGATTGCCGCATTGAGTTGACGGCTGGAATCCTCGACATCTTTCAGCCGTTCGCCGGGGGCCTTGGTTTTCTCAAGATAATCGCGAAAATCGTTGATCTGCGCGGCAGAGCCGGCAAACAGCGCCGCATACATGGCGCGGCTGCCAGGCTGAACCAGTTGGGTTGCCGGGATATCGTCGTAGTTGAGCAATGCGGCGGGCGCGAGATTGACGAAACCGGTGCCTTGATCGGGGCGGTAATCGAGAACCTCAGTTATCCTGAACTGCGCCGCACCGATTTTCAAACTCGTCCCGAGCTGAAGCTTCAGTTGCGCGATGATGCGGGCATCGATCCAGACCTCCCCGCGGCCCGGCACTCCTTCAGTGGTTCGCGGCACCCCAAAGGGGACATCGGCCACACGCAAACGACCGCGCAAGGGATACTGGGCGGTGACCGCGTTCAGCGCCGCCAGCTGGCTTGAATCACCGCTGAATATGGCAGTGGGGAAGGAGATCAGCTGCGCAGTGCGCAGGCCGCGCTGGCGCGCCTCATCGAAGTAGCGCTGCGTAATGGGCGCCGCACTTTCCAGTCGCAAGTCTGCAGCCAACACCTCTGCCGCCTGCGCGTGCACGCCTTGCGAAATGCGGCTGGTGAAAAATCCCACGGCGGTCAAGGACAACACCGCCACTACCAAGGCCAGTGCCAGCACGGAAAGCTCGCCGGACTTGATATCGCGCCACAGGTTGCGTAAGGCGAAACGCAGCGCTTGCATCAATTCACCGTATGGCCGGCATCGAGTTCCAGCACCCGGCCGCAGCGGCTCGCGAGGGTTCGGTCGTGGGTGACCAACACTAAAATGCTGCCGGTTACACGGTTGAGCTCGAACAACAGATCGGTGATGCGTTGCCCGGTGGCCGTATCCAGATTCCCGGTCGGCTCGTCGGCGAAAAGCACCGCCGGATGCGTGACGAACGCGCGCGCAATGGCAACACGCTGCTGCTCCCCGCCGGATAGCTGCTTTGGATAGTGCGCCGCTCTCGGCGTCAACCCCACATCTGAAAGCGCCTGCGCCGCCACTTGACGCGCGTCCCGCCTGCCGCCCAGTTCCAGCGGCAACATGACATTTTCGATCGCGGTAAGCGAGGGGATCAGATGAAAAGATTGGAATACGAACCCTACGTGCTTGCCGCGGATCGCCGCGCGGCCATCCTCGTCAAGTTCCGTCAGGTCAACCCCCGCGATCAGCACACGTCCGGTGCTGGGTGAATCAAGTCCCGCAAGCAATGCCAACAGGGTGGACTTGCCCGCGCCTGATGCGCCGACGATGGCCAATGACTCGCCAGTTCGCACACTCAAGCTGACATCGGCGAGAATGGTCAGAGCGCCGTCGGGACTTGCGACGGTCTTTGAGACGTTTTTGGCTTCAAGTACGATGGGGTTGGCGTCGATTTTAGATTGACCTTGCATAAGGAGTGTTCGTGAAACGGCTTCTAACCCTATTCATCCTAGCGATTGTGTCCGCTTCGGCGCACGCCGAAGACCCAGCGATTCTCATATTCGGCGATAGCATCAGCGCGGGCTTCGGGCTAGCGCATGCAGAACAAGGCTGGGTGGAGTTGCTCAAGACTAGGCTCAAGACTCAAGGGTACGGTTACCAAGTCACCAACGCCAGCGTCAGCGGCGAGACCACCGCCGGCGGCCTCGCTCGACTTCCTAGGGCGCTGGCGCTTCACCACCCAAAAATCGTGATTCTGGAGCTCGGCGGGAACGATGGATTGCGTGCACTACCCATCGCGCAGATGCGAGCCAATATGGGGCAAATGGTCGATCAGGCCACCGCCGCCGGCGCCAAGGTATTGCTGTTGGGGATGCGGATGCCGCCCAATTATGGCCCGCAATACACCGACCAATTCGCTTTGGTTTTCAGCGATTTGGCCCGCACCAGGAAGATACCCGTAGTGCCCTTCCTGCTGACCGATATTGCCCTCGACCCCAAGCTTCTGCAGGGCGATGACATCCACCCCAATGCCGCCGGCCAACCCATTCTGCTAGAGAATGTCTGGCCGGCGCTTAAGCCCCTTTTACAGAAATAGCGCCTTCAATTCAGGGACGGCTTGGTGTTCAGCCACTGGGCCACGCCGCCATGCTTGGAGCAGGTGCCGCTGTGGTGCACTGACTTCGAGTATGTTCCGTCTTTGCACTTCGCCGTTGCGCCGGCTGGGTCGGCATTGCCCTCGGTGGCGGCAGGCGCGGACTTGGTCGCGGTCGAGGATCTGGCCATCGTCGTCGAAGGCGCGGATTTCGCCGGGGTCGAGGCCGGTGCCGGATCTGCCGTCGCCGCAGTTGCCGGTTTGGCCTGGGTTGCCTTTTGAATGCCGCCATGGCCGCTGCAAGTGCCCTTGCCGGTGGCAGTGCTGGTCGTACCGTCCTTACAGGTCGTCGCAGCGGAGTCCGCCGCAAGACTGGGCATGGTCAAGGCGAATACCAGTAAAGGTGTTGCGAAGAGGCTGGCAATCATTGTCTTTTTCATCGAGAGCTCCCGGGTTATTTGGCCCTTGAGATTGTAATCCTATTTTTATGGAATGCGATTGCCCTTCAATGCAGCCGATCGAGGGGCAAGATGCTGTTCACCTGAATGACAAAGCGTGTGTATTGGCCCTGAGCCACGCCTTGCAGAATTTTGCCATCGACGATGACACGGGTATTCTCGCCGATGCTGTCCGGTAGCTCAGCCAGCCCGCCGAGCTGCACATCATTTGCCGGCAGGCAGTGAAAACTTGAGGCCGGCGAATAAATGTATTGAGTCTTGTCCAATACCAAGATCGGCACGGTGTCGACACCGTCCTTTTGCGGAAATTCGCGAAAGTGCACCCTCCCGATAAAATCGTGCCTGACCTGCAGCCACAGGCACGGACCGCTGCCGAGGACGCAGCCGGACAGGGAGACGCATAGACCTAAACTCAAGAGTGATCGCAGGTTCATCATCTTTCCTTCGCGGCGGTCAAGTTTGCGCTTCAGCGCAAAGTCTTGCATATCCATATTACGGATGCGGGCGCGGGGGCGTCCGGCGCTTGAGGCTCACGGCGTTCGAGAATCCCGAAACCGCAACGCTTCAACATCGCCGACCAGCTGTCGAGCGTGCGAAAGTACCACGGCGCAGGATCGCTGAAGTCGCTGCCGAAGCCGAGCCAGCTGCCCTCGCGCCAGCCGTCTTCATATGGACCGTCCCCGCAGGCGGCGATGGGATGAAGAGTTTGAATGATCAGAAACCCTTGATTATTAAGATAGTGCGGAGTTGCGCCGAGCATGTCCTCGACGGATTCCCTCCCCAATAAGGAAAAATTGCACACCACGGCATCGACGAGGTCCACTTTAAGTTGCCGCTTTGCGATTGACGTATACTCTTGCGCGTGAAATTCGCCGCAGCCCAATGCGCGGGCTTGCGCCACCAAAGCCGGCACGGCATCGATGCCGATCACCTGCATCTTGAAGGGCACCAAAGCCCTTGCCAGCCAACCCTCGCCGCAGCCGACATCGAGCACTCGCAGCGGCGAGACGCTTGAGACGGCCTCGATGATGGCCTGATTGGTGAGCAGTTTCCGGCTGGCAATAAGTTCGCTGCGAATCGCCTTGCTCCACGCGTCGGCGTTGGAATTCCAGGATCGGATGATCTGAATCTCGCGCGGATCTTGATCGGATTCATGCCTGCTTAAGTGTACCCGCGAAGCGTGTCAACATTGCTGGCATCCTGATCGGGTGCTATACACGCATTACAATTTAAGAGGCCATACCCGCTTGGATCGAACTTGGCTCAATCAGTATCCGCCCGGCGTTCCCGCAGACATCGATCCTGAGGCCTATCCGTCGCTGAAAGAGGCGATCGAAGCGGCTTTCACCCAATATCGCCAACAGCCGGCGTTCACCAACATGGGCGCCACCCTCACATACGCGCAACTCGATGAATTGAGCCGCGCCTTCGCTGCCTGGCTGCAGCATAAGGCGGGGCTCGTTCCCGGCGAGCGCGTGGCCTTGATGATGCCGAATATATTGCAATACCCGGTCGCGCTCTTCGGCGCGCTGCGCGCCGGTATGGTCGTGGTCAATACCAATCCCTTGTACACCGCGCGCGAACTCGAACACCAGCTGAAGGATTCGGGCGCGAAAGCCATCGTGATCCTGGAGAACTTCGCGCATGTACTGCAGCAAGTCCTACCGCGCACCGCCCTGAAGCACGTGGTGGTTACGGGAGTCGGTGATTTATTGTCAACGCCCAAAGGCATGATCGTAAACTTCGTCTTGCGGCGCGTGCGCAAGCAGATTCCGCCGTGGAAGATGCCCGGTTCTGTATCCTTCAAAAATGTCCTGGGAATGGGTCTGGGTCTGAAATTGTTGCCCGCCCCCTTAGGACCCGAGGACATCGCCTTTCTGCAATACACCGGCGGCACCACCGGCGTCGCCAAGGCAGCCGTTCTGACCCATCGCAACATGGTGGCAAATCTGCTGCAATCCTTGGTTTGGATAAGGCCTGCATTGCAGGCGGGCGGCGGCCGTATCGTCATCACCGCGCTGCCGCTGTATCACATCTTTGCACTCACCAGCAATTGCCTGGCGTTCCTTCCCTTGGGCGCGCGCAATGTCTTGATCACGAACCCGCGCGATTTACCCGGATTCGTCGCGGAACTGAAAAAGTACAAATTCAATTTCATCAGCGGTGTAAATACGCTGCTCAACGGGTTGCTGCACACCCCGGGGTTTGAGAGCGTGGACTTCAGCGCCTTGCGCGCCACATTCGCCGGCGGCATGGCGCTGCAGCCGGTGGTGGCGGCGCGGTGGAAGGAAGTCACGGGCAACAACGTGGCCCAGGGCTGGGGCTTGACCGAAACTTCGCCCATGGTGACGGCCAATCCCATCGGAATGCCGTTCAATGGATCGGTCGGGCTACCCGTGTCCTCGACGGATGTGTCCATCCGGGATGATGATGGGGTTGAGTTGCCCGTGAATGGCGTCGGTGAAATCTGCGTTTTTGGACCGCAGGTGATGCGGGGTTATTGGAATCGGCCGGACGAAACCGAGAAGGTCATGTTCGGCGATTGGCTGCGCACCGGCGACATCGGCCGCATGGATGCAAAGGGCTTCGTCTATATCGAGGATCGCAAGAAAGACATGATCCTGGTGTCCGGATTCAATGTGTATCCGAACGAAGTCGAGAGTGTTCTCGCAGCGCATCCCGGCGTGCTCGAGGTCGCCGCCGTGGCTCAGCCGGACGATAATTCAGGCGAGGCGGTGGCGCTGTTCGTGGTGAAAAAGGATCCTAACTTGACCGCGGAAGCCTTGATCGCATTCGGCCGCAAGCAACTGACCGGCTACAAGGTGCCAAGGCACGTGTACTTCCGCACCGAATTGCCCAAGACCAACGTCGGCAAAATCTTGCGGCGCGCGCTGCGAGACGAGCTGCGCAGCGCGCCGGCCAGCCGCAGCAAGTAGTGTCAACGCTCAAGCTAAACAGCGCGATCGGCCGGGATTTTGTAGTTTTGCACCGTCTCGATGAGCAGCGCCACGCGTTCCGGATCCACCTCCGGAGTAATCCCGTGTCCCAGATTGAAGACGTGCCCGGGGCCGCCGCCATAGCTGTCGAGCACCCGCACGGTCTCGCGGCGAAGGGTTTCAGGCGGCGCGAATAGAGCCGAAGGGTCGAGATTGCCTTGCAACGCCAAGCGTCCATCGATGGCTTTGCGGGCATCGCTCAAGTCCGTGGTCCAATCAACGCCGAGGGCATCGCAACCGATGGCGGCGATTTTCGCCAACCAAGCGCCGCCGCCTTTGGTAAATACAATATTGGGAACCCGCCGGCCTCCGGCGTGTTTCGTCAGCGCATCGACCACCTGTGCCATGTGGCGCAAAGAGAATTCCTCGTACTGTGCCGGCGTCAAAACTCCGCCCCACGTATCGAAGAGCATCACCGCCTGGGCGCCCGCGGCAATTTGCGCATTCAAGTAAAGGATGGTGGCTTTGGCAAGCAGCTCGAGCAGGCGATGCAGCTCCCGCGGTGACTCGTACATCATTCGTTTGATGAGGCCAAAGGTTTTGCTGCCGCCCCCCTCCACCATATAAGTCGCAACGGTCCAAGGGCTGCCGGCGAATCCGATCAGGGGTATGCGACCGTGCAGCTCCCGGCGTACTCGCGCCACCGCATCGGTAACGTACTTCAGTTCCCGCCCCGGATCTGGTACGCCCAGCCTATCGATGTCGGCCGGCGTTCGAACCGGGCGGTCGAATTTGGGGCCCTCGCCCGCCTCGAACTCCAGTCCCAAATTCATGGCGTGAGGAATCGTCAGAATGTCGGAAAAAAGAATGGCCGCATCGAGCGGGAATCGGTCCACGGGCTGCAAGGTTATCTCGCAGGCAATCTCCGGATTCGTGCACATCTCCAGAAAGCCGCCGGCGCGCGTTCGTGTAGCGCGGTATTCCGGAAGATAGCGGCCCGCCTGGCGCATCAGCCAAATCGGCCGGCGCGGCGTGGGCTCGCGCAGCAGCGCGCGCAACAACAAGTCGTTCTTCAGCGGTTCACTCATCGTTGCTCGTTTCCCTTTCGTTCAAAGCGCTGACAATCGGTTTCGCCGCGTTCACGTTCGCTCGCTGGGATCGAACAGACGGCCGTGTTCCAGAATGGCATAGCGATCAGTCATACCCGCAATGTAATCGGCCACTGCCCGGGCGCGGCCGGCAGGGCCCTGCACCAGATCCAACCGCGTGCGGGCCTCGTGCTCATCGGGCATGAGCCCAGGATCATTGAAGAATGCGTCAAACAGCTCGCTCACAACGCTGCGGGCCTTGGACGTCATGCGCCGCACCTTGTAGTGTTTGTACAAATGCTCGCGTAGGAAGCTCTTCAGCGCGTGATTCAATTCGCGCGTGGCAGGGCTGAAACCGATCAAGGCCGCGGGCTGCGATCGCACCTCGGCGATGGAGCGGACCCCCGACTCGCCGAGCCTGGCCGAGGAGGCATCGATCAAGTCGCTGACCAGGTGATTGATCATCCGCCGCAAAACCTCGTAGACGAGGCGGCGGCCCGCGAGAGCCGGGTATTTCGTTTGCACTTGATCGTGATAGCGACGAAACAGCGGCACGTCGAGCAGATCCTCGAGGCTGATCAGGCCGGCGCGAATGCCGTCCTCCACGTCGTGGTTGTTGTAGGCGATTTCATCGGCGAAATTGGCCAGTTGCGCTTCCAGACCGGGTTGTTGACGATGGATGAACCGCTCGCCGACATCTCCCAGCAAAACCGCGTTGTTGTACGAGCAGTGCTTCAAAATTCCTTCGCGGCATTCGAAGGTCAAATTCAAGCCGTCGAATTCTGCGTAGTGCTCCTCGAGATCATCGACCACGCGAAGCGATTGAAGATTGTGTTCGAAGCCCCCGAAATCCCTCATGCAATCGTTCAACGCGTCCTGGCCTGCGTGTCCGAAAGGGGTGTGTCCAAGGTCGTGGGCGAGGCAGATTGCTTCGGACAGCTCTTCATTGAGCTTCAACGCTCGAGCCGCCGTGCGGGCTATTTGCGCCACTTCCAACGAGTGCGTAAGCCGCGTTCTGTATAGATCGCCTTCGTGGTTGACGAATACTTGCGTCTTGTAGACCAGGCGCCGAAACGCAGTGGAGTGCACGATGCGGTCGCGGTCACGCTGAAATTCAGAGCGGTATTCCGGCGGCGACTCCGCATGGCGCCGCCCCCGGGAATGCTCGGAATGAGCGGCATACGGCGCGAGCACAGTCATCCGAAGTGCTCCGCCAAGGTAGCTTCGAGCGCAGCCCTGGGATAGCGATCGGTCACGATGGCGCGGCCGAGCTTTTCGAGCAGCACCAGCCGTATCGAGCCGGACATCACCTTTTTATCCATTTGCATCAATTGTTGGACTTTTGCGGCGCCGATGCGCGGCGCCTCGGTCGGCAGGCCGGCGAGCATCAAGATCTCGCGCAAGCGCTCTTTGACAGGCGAGTCGATCAAGCCTATGCGATGCGACAGATCAGCGGCGATGAGCATGCCTAAGGCGACTGCTTCGCCGTGCAGGTATCTCGCGTAATCAGTTGCAGCCTCGATGGCGTGACCGAATGTATGGCCGAAATTCAAAATCGCCCGCAGATTATTTTCGCGCTCATCCCGCGCGACCACCGTGGCCTTGATTTCGCAGGACCTGCTTATTGCGTAAGCGAGGGCCTCGGCATCTCGGGCCAGTAACTTCGGCATCTCGCGCTCGAGCCAGCTGAACAGCATCGGGTCCCACACGCAGCCATGCTTGATGACTTCGGCAAGACCGGACTTCAACTCCCGGTCCGGCAACGTTGCGAGCGCATCGGTGTCGGCAATGACGGCTCGCGGCTGAAAAAACGCCCCGATGAGGTTCTTACCTCCGGCGTGATTCACTCCGGTCTTGCCGCCCACCGATGAGTCGACTTGAGCGAGCAGCGTCGTGGGCAGTTGCACATAGCCGATGCCGCGTTGGTAGGTGGCGGCGGCGAAACCGGCGATATCGCCGACCACGCCGCCTCCCAAGGCAAGCACGGTCGCGTCGCGATTCATCTTATGGGCGACCAGGGCGTCGAACACCCAGCCCGCGGTTTGCAAGGTCTTGTGCTGCTCGCCGTCGGGCAAGATGCACTCGGCAATACGTTTTTGCGCAAAGCTTCCCGTCAATTTCGCGAGGTAAAGCTTACTGACGGTGGTATTGGTCACCACCAACACGTCGCGACCGGGAATGTGGATTTCTAACAAGGCGCGATCCGTGAGCAGCCCCGACCCGATGGTTATGGGGTAACTAGCTGCTCCTAAATCGACTTGAATGGTGTGCACGGGGTGATTATACGAAGTTACGGTTTTTGCGCCCGCCGCAATTCCTGGTGTATTTGTTCAGCTACCAACTGAACCCGCCGACCATCGGTGGTCACTGTCAGGTCCGCAATTTCGGCATACAAAAGCGCCCGGCCTGCCATCAGATCCTTGAGCGTCTGCGCCGGATCCGTGTCTTGCAACAAAGGCCGATGCCGGCCATGCCGAGTCCGTTCGATCTGCTGATTGACCGAGGTCGCCAGGTACACCACGACGCCGCGATCGGCGAGTGCTCGGCGGTTGGCCGGCTCGATGACGGCGCCGCCGCCCGTGGCCAACACAATGCTGTCCAGTTGCGTCAAACGGTCGATCGATTCCTTTTCGCGCAGCCTGAAGCCCACTTCACCTTCTTTCTCGAAAATGAATGGGATGTCCACGCCGGTTCTCGCCTCGATATCCGCATCACTGTCATGAAAGGTGTAGCGAAACAGGCGTGCCAACTGCCGGCCCACCGCTGTCTTGCCCGATCCCATCGGGCCGATCAGAAAAATATTGCGCTTGGTGAGCATGATCCTCGCAGATCATAGCGGAGCACATCCATTTTCTGATGTCTGATGCGAAATAAGCAGCAACCGCCGCCAAATAAAATGGGCGCCTTAACGGCGCCCATGGTGAGTTTGTCAGTGCATCCCCGGCCGTTTAGTAGAGGTTCGATCCCTCACGCAAGATTTTCGGCGTGATGAAAATCAACAGTTCGGTCTTGTTGTTGACATCCTGTGTGCTGCGGAAAAAGAAGCCGAGCACTGGGATATCGGCCAGGAAGGGAACCTTGTTGGCGTTCCTGGACTTTTTCGTGTCGAGGATGCCGCCGAGCACCACCGTCTGGCCATCGTTGACCAGCACTTGAGTGAGAATCTGGCGCGTATCGATCGAGGGTACGCTGCCGCCGGTGGCGCTCGTTACCTGCTGACCGACCGAGTCGTCGGACACGTCGAGGTCGAGGATGACCCGATTGTCCGGCGTGATCAGCGGAGTGACCTTGAGTTTGAGCACCGCCGACTTGAATTGGGTGGTCGTGGCGCCGCTCGAAGCCGATTCCTGATAGGGAATTTCCACACCCTGCATGATGGTGGCTTGCTTCTGATTGGCGGTAATCACGCGAGGTGACGAGATGGTCTCGCTCTTGCCTTCGTTTTGCGCCGCCGAGAGTTCCAGGTCGATAAGATAACTGCCGTTCAACAGCGAAATACCGATGCTGCCATTGGTATTTGCGGCAGGCGTATTGACTTGGTAGCGGTTATTTAGGGAAGTCGTCGGCAAGGTTCCAAGGCCGCTGTTCACGATCTGGTTCGCGCCCGCGCTGTTGCCAGTGACTGCCAGGAGGCCGCCGGGGCCGTTTTGTTGCGCCGTGCTGATGCCGAACCGCGCGCCGAGATCGCGCTCAAAGGTGTCCGTGACGATGACGATGCGCGCTTCGATCAGCACCTGCTTGACCGGCACGTCCAAGGTCTGCACCAGCCGGCGGATGTCGGCCAATTTATCGGTGGTGTCCTGCACCAGCAGCGTGTTGGTGCGTTCGTCGATCGCCAGGCTGCCGCGCGGCGAGAGCATGGACTCCTTGGCATTGGTGGTCTTGATCAGCTTCGCCAGGTCCGACACCTTGGCATAGTTGACCTGCATGAACTCAGTGTGGGTGGGAGATAGTTCCTGCACCTCTTTGTGAGCGGCAAGTTCGGCCTTCTCACGCGAAGCCAGCTCTTCCGTCGGTCCTATGATGATGACGTTGTCCTGGCGGCGCTTGTCCAAGCCCTTGGTGCGCAGCACGATGTCCAGTGCCTGATCCCAGGGCACATTCTGCAAACGCAATGTCAGGTTGCCGGACACCGAATCGCTGACCACGATATTCTGGCCGCTGGTGTCGGCGAGCAACTGCAGCACCGAACGCACGTCGATGTCCTGGAAGTTCAAGGTCAAACGTTCGCCGGTGTATTCCTTCTTCTCCTCCGCACCCGCCGTACGCTTCGAGGAAGCCTTGATTTCAATGGTGTATTGAGTGTCGGATTGATACGCCAGCTGCTCGAAATCTCCTTGCGAGCTGATGACCAGGCGGGAGCTGCCATCGACGCGGACCGCATCGACGGTTTGTACCGGCGTCGCGAAATCCATCACGTCATACCGGCGCATCAAGTTCTTGGGCATGACGGTGCCGGCAAAATCGACCACGATCTGCTGTCCTTCCTGGCGCACGTTGACCGGCGTGCGGGGGTCGGTGAGCTGCACGATCACGCGGCCTGTGCCGTCAGAACCACGGCGGAAATCAATGGTGCGGATCGCGCGCTCCGCGGTGGTGCCGGATGCATTCGCGGCCGCGCGCGGCTGGGTGGGCTTGCCGACATCGGCGCCGGGCTGCTGGCCCAACGTAACCACGATCATGTTGCCATCCACTTTCGTGGTGTACGGCATCAAATTGTCGACGTTCACGACCAAACGCGCCCGGCCATTGGCCTCGGCGGCAAGCACCGTGTCGACTCCGCCGGAGTGCACGTCGAAACGGCGCGAGGCTAAGGCCAGCGTGGTATTGGGCAAGTCGAACGCAATGCGCGCCGGCTTGTCGATGGTGAAGGGCAGTGGCTCGGGAGCCGGGCCACTCATGTGCAGCTTGAGCTGCACCTGTTGACCCGACAAGGTTTGAACGTCGACGGACGTCAGCTGAACCGGATCAGCGGCCCGTGCCGTCAAGCTGGCCGCCGCCAATGCGATGAATGCCATCGCGCCCATTATCGACATCCGCTCTTTAAATCTAATCATGCTTTCATCTCCCTGTGGCTTCAATTGGCCAATGCCAATGAGGCCGGTCGCTCTATATAGCCGCCGAGACCATCCGGAATGATTTCGACCAGGCTAATCCTGCCGCCGGTTATTTCCGTCACTTTGCCGTCGTTCTGGCCCAGGTAGTTGCCCGGTTGAACCTTATGCACCAGGCCGTCTTTGGATTGCACCAGCCCGTAAAAATTGCCGCCCACCTTGAAGGTGCCCACCATTTTCAAGGTGTCCAATGAAAAGCCTTCCAAAAATTCGCGGTTGCGCCGCGAGTTGCGCTGCGCGCTAGCCTGACCGTTGCCCGCATTCGGGCCGAGCGGTTGGAAGGGCGAGCGCAGGTTGGCGGCCGAATACACGTACGTCTCGTAGGGCTTCACTTCGGGCAACGGCTGAATACGGCCGCCCGGCTTCTTCTTGGTTGCCGCGATCCAGTTCTGTAAATCCGATTGACCGCTCGAACAGCCGGATGCGACCAATGCCGCAATCACGACGACTATGAGGCCGATACCCGCTGTCTGTCTCACGTCTTGCCTCCCGCCGCCGCTGCCGGTGCCGGTGTGGCCGCACCCTTTTTCGGCGCCGTTTTCCCAGCCCCTTGATCTTCGATGTAGCGGTAAGTTTTTGCGGTCACGTCCATGGTCAAGTTGTCGTAGCCGCCCTTGGCATCCACCGGTGAAATTTGGATGTCATTTAAGGTCACGATGCGCGGCAATGCGGCGATGCCGCTCACGAATCTGCCAAAGTCGTGGTAGCTGCCGACCAGCTTGATTTTGATCGGCAGTTCCGCGTAGAAGCCGTTGCTCTTCTCACTTCCCGGCTGGAACAGCTTTTCCTGCAGGCCGGCTGCGAGACCGGTTTGTGAGATGTCGACCAAAAGATTGGGCACCTCGGTTTTACCGGGCAACTGGCGCAACATCGCACCGAAGCTGCGCTCCATCTCACCGATTTGAGCCCGATACGCATCGAGATTCGCGGCGCGTTGCTGCTTGCTCTCAAATTGTGAGCGCAGGTCCAATTCATCGGCTTCCGCTTTTTGCAGCAGCGGCCGATCATCGTTCCAGACGACGAGATACCAGCCGAGCGCCGCTACCACCGCAAAGCCTAGCACTACAAAGAATCCGCGCACCGCCACGGGCCAGCGCCCTACGTCGCGCGGATCGATAGTGCGGAGTTGATCGAAGAAGTTCATTTCGTCGCAACCTTCTTAACCGTCGTTTCGCCGCCGTTTTCCACATCGACCCCGATCACATCGCTGCTGAGAGTGAAACTGGAGCCGCCGGTCGGAGAATCCTTGGAGGTCTCGACCACTTGCAGCTGCGGGTTATCCATCCAAGAGGAGGAATCGATATTGCGCATGAAGGTCGAAACGCGCGTGCTCGACTGGGCGACACCCTTCATTTCGAGCTTCTTTCCGTTCTCTTTGATCTGGGTCAGGTAAATGCCTTCCGGAACCGTTTTCACGAGCTCGTCGAACAGGTGCACGATCTCGGGGCGCTTGCGCTGCAATTTCTCGATGATTTCCATGCGCGCCACCAGACGCTGTTTGCGATTCTCGAGATCTTGAATATCGGCGATCTGCGCATCGAGCTTGACTATCTCCTTCTTCAGAAGATTGTTCTTGGCGTTCTGCGAGTCGATCCAACTGCTGTAGAGCAGTTTGCCGCAGCCGACGAAGATGATACCGGCAATCGCCGCGCCGCCGACGGCGACCAGGAATTCGCGCCGTCGAACCTTTCGTTCTTGTTCGCGCCAGGGAAGTAGATTGATACGCGGCATGGCTACTCTTTAGTCGAAGCTGCGCAGCGCTAGGCCGCAGGCTGTGAGTAATGCGGTGGCATCGCGCGCCACCGCTTGGGCTTTTGCCTTGGAAGACACTTTCATATTGCCGAGCGGATCGCCTTTGTCGGCCGGCACGCCGACGCGGCTCGAGATGACGTCGGCAACACCGGGAATATTCGCGCAACCGCCGCAGATCAAGATTTGATCCGGCTGTGCGCGCCCGCTACCCGAGGCTAAGTAAAACTGCAGGGAACGGCTCACTTGCTGAGTCATGTCGTCGATAAACGGATCCAAGACCTCGGGCTGGTAGTTGCTCGGCAGACCCCCTTCTTTCTTGGCGCGGCCGGCTTCTTCCATGCTCAATCCGTAGGTACGCATGATCTCCTCGGTTAGCTGCTGACCGCCGAAAGCAAAATCACGGGTGTAAATCACCCGCATATCGCGCAGCACGCTGAAGGTGGTGCTGCTCGCACCGAAATCCACCACGGCGACAGTGCGGTCAAGACCGCCGTCGGGCATTTGGTGGCGCATCAATGCGCAGGCATTTTCCAGCGCGAAAGCCTCGACATCGACAAGGTGTGCGGTCAAGCCGGAGGCCTGAACGGCAGCCTGGCGCTGCTCCACGTTTTCGGTACGCGTCGCGACCAGCAGCACATCGAGCATGTCCGGGTCTTTTTCCGACGGTCCCACCACTTGGTAGTCGTAGCTGACTTCTTCCATCGGAAAGGGAATGTACTGGTCTGCCTGCATCTCGACCTGGCCTTCCAGCTCGTTCTCCCCGAGATTCTTGGGCATCTGGATCACTTTGGTGATCGCAGCGTCGCCGCTGATGGCAATGGCCGCAAGGCGGCTCTTGGCGCCGGAGCGCTTCACCGCACGGCGGATCGCCTCGCCAACTGCTTCCGCATCGACGATGGCTTTCTCGTTGATGGCGTTATGCGGCGTAGGCTCGGCGGCATAAGACTCAACGCGATACTGGCCACCCGACATCGTCAGCTCAATAAGCTTTACCGATGAAGTGGTTATGTCAAGTCCCAGAAGCGGACGATATCTTTTTCCTAACGACCACACAGATTTTTTCCCTTTTTGCTCAATACCTTGTAGGTCGAATCCGGCACGAGAGTAGCCATGAGCCGCGAACTTAGCAAGAAACTGTTAAATAGAACGTGAAGCTACTCACGGTACGTGCCGGGTGGGCATCCGAAGCCGGCCACGTGCGACTCCGGGCGGCGGTTTCCTGGCCTTCGAGGTGGCATTTACTCATCCGTTAAGACCTCAGCCTGCGTCAGGCCGCGAGTTCGGTTAATCTGATCGTTCATGCACCGTATCCTTTCAAGGGGCGCCCTTTCCGATATCAGCGCTCTTGCGTCCCCATCTTTCGATGAGTGCGCCCACCTCACCGGCGGTAATATGAAGCTCATGTCCACCGGCGCAATAAGTTAGAACGGTTTTCTGTGGCCAGACGTTACCTAGTTCTCATCTCAAGAATTTGTGCAGTTTTAGTTGGCGTAATAGCGCTAATCGCCTTCGCAAACGTATGTGCTTATGTTTACTTGAGGCCCGCCTTGCCGGATGTGGGGAGCCTCAGGGAGGTGCAGCTGCAGGTACCGCTGCGCATTTACTCCCGCGACGGCAAGCTGATCCAGTCGATCGGCGAGCAACGTCGAATTCCGGTGCGCTACGAACAATTGCCCAAGAAATTGGTGCAAGCGTTCCTGGCGACCGAGGACGATCGGTTCTTCAGGCATCACGGGGTGGACTGGCAGGGAATTTTGCGCGCCGCCGTGGCCAATCTCAAAGCGGGCGGCATACGGCAGGGCGCCAGTACCATCACCATGCAGGTGTCGCGGGACATGTTCTTGACACCGCGCCGCGACATGAAACGTAAGATGAGCGAGATCTACATTTCTCTGTTGATGGAAGCGGAATTCACCAAGGAGGAAATATTCTCCTTGTATGTGAACAAGATTTTCCTCGGTCAGCGCTCATACGGCGTGGGGGCGGCTGCCGAGGTGTATTTTGGCAAAACGATCGATCAGCTGAGCCTGGCCGAGACGGCCACCTTGGCCGGAATCCCCACCGCGCCGTCGATGGTCAATCCGGTGGCCAGCGCTGAAGCGGCCAAGATTCGACGCGCGCACGTGCTCGGTCGAATGCTGGAACTGGGCTATATCACCCAGGCTGAGTACGAGCAGGCCAAGACCAGTTCGATGGAATCGCGGCTGCACGGCGCCTCCATCGAGGTGGACGCGCCCTACCTAGCGGAAATGGTGCGCAACGACATGCAGAATAAGTATGGCGATGCCGTCTACACCGCCGGCTACAAGGTGTACACCACGCTCGATTCCCGCCAGCAGGCCGCCGGTACCGTCGCCCTGCGTACCGGGTTGTTGGAATACGACCGGCGCCATGGCTTTCGGGGTGCGACCGCGAGAGTCGACATGTCCAAGATTTCGACGCCTGGGCAATTCGACGCACAGCTCGACGAATTTCCCGTCATCGGCGGCCTGAAACCGGCGATCGTCGAAAAAGTCGAGGGTAGAACTGCCAGGATATACGTCAAGGATCTAGGTTGGGTGAGCCTGCCTTGGGAGAAACTGTCTTGGGCCCGGCGTGAGTTGCCGGATGAGAAGGTCGATCGCGCACCCAGCGAGGCCTCAGAAATCCTGGCGCGCGGCGATGTCATCTACACCGTCGGCCGCTCGCCGGAGTCCGTGCTGTTCGTTCAAGCACCCGAGGCACAAAGCGCTCTGGTGGCGGTGGATCCCCGCGACGGGGCGATCACCGCGCTGGTGGGCGGCTTCGATTTCTTCCAGAGCAAGTACAACCGCGTGGTGCAAGCGCGCCGGCAGCCCGGCTCGGGATTCAAGCCCTTCATCTATGCAGCGGCCTTCGACAAGGGATACACGCCCGCCAGCGTGGTGGTGGATGCACCGGTGGTCATCGACGATGAAGGCAAGGAACAGGCTTGGCGGCCAAAGGAATTCGAAAGCAAGTTTGCAGGACCCGTCCGGCTGCGCGAGGCGCTGGCGTTTTCTAAAAACTTGGTATCGGTGCGCCTGATGCGCGCCATCGGCGGTGAATACACCCGTAATTATGTCACTCGCTTCGGTTTCGACAAGTCGCAGCTCCCGGATGACCTCACTCTCGCGCTGGGCACAGCCGAATTGAGCCCTCTGCAGGTGGCTATCGGTTACTCCACCTTTGCCAATGGCGGATTCAAGGTCACTTCCTATTACATCGATCGCATCGAAGATGCCGGGGGCAAAATATTGCAAAAGGCCGATCCGGCCATTGCCTGCCCCCAATGCGGCCGTGCCATCGATGCACCCACGCCTCGCAGCATGGCGGCGAGCGCGGCACGCGGCGGCGCGCTGGACGAGGCCTCACATGATGGTAAGACGTTGATTTCAGTCAAGAATCTAGCGCCACAGATCATTCGGCCGCAGATCGCCTACCTGCTGGCGGACATGATGAGGGACGTCATTCGCCGCGGCACCGGCCAGCGTGCGCGCACGCTCAACCGCGAAGATATCGCCGGAAAGACTGGAACCAGCAACGAGGCGCATGACACGTGGTTCAACGGCTTCAACGGCGATGTGGTTACGAGCGTATGGGTTGGATTCGATTCCGATCGCTCCTTGGGCGAAGGCGAGCAAGGCGGGCGTACGGCGATACCGGCCTGGACTTACTTCATGCACACCGCGCTGGAAGGCTCACCCCTGCGTGCCGTACCAGTACCCGAGGGCATCGTCAGCGTCCGAATTTCGCCAAAGAGCGGCTTGCTCGCGAGCGCGGATGACCCCAATGGCATCATGGAAAAATTCATCGAGGGCAACTTGCCCAAGGCTGAACTGTACGAGGGGCAGAACACGAACAACCCCGAGAGCGAGAAACCCTTATTTTAGGAGCCTGCGATGCCTAAGAGATATTCGCAGCGTGCCGAAGATCTGCGCCGCGCTCTCGCGCAAGAGGCTGCAAGAATCATGGCCGAGCATGGCATTGAAGACTTCTTGCAAGCCAAGCGCAAAGCTGCGGATCGCCTTGGCGTCAATGACGTGGCGGTGCTGCCGAAGAATATCGAAATCGAGGATGCGCTGCGCGCGCATCAGCGCCTATTCGGGCGCGATAGCCATGACCATACTCTGAAGGAACAGCGGCGCATCGCCCTGGAAACCATGCGGATTTTGGCGCAGTTTCAGCCTCGATTGGTCGGCTCGGTGCTCACCGGGACGGCGACGAATTACAGCGACATCAATTTGCACTTGTTCGCCGACAGGTCGGAGTCAGTCGCCATCCACCTGTTCGAGATCGGCGTACCCCATGAATTCTATGAGCGGCGCGTCAAAATGGATGCGGAGCGCAGCATCAATTACCCGGCACTGCGGTTCGAGGCCAACGGCCGCAGCGTCGATGCGACGGTTTTCCCCATTGACGGCATCCGCCAGTCGCCCTACTCGCCCGTTGACGGCCGCCCGATGAAGCGCGCCGATGCGCGCGAAGTTGCCGAGCTGATCGACGCGGATTAGCGGCTGCTAGTTAGCCGTCTTGGGCTGCCACACCGCCATCATGTCCGGCGAGCCCTGCGCGCGCACGCCGTTGTCGGTCAAGATCTCATCCGTCGCGCCCATCGCGGCGGTGCGCGAGAACACCAAGGCTTCTCCGCCCTTGCTGCCAAATTCGATGGTGACGAACGGGTCCTTCAAGTCGCGCAGTACCGTCACCAGGTGCTTGAGGCTCTTGATGGGCGTGGCGTTGATCGAATACACCACCGCGCCGGTGGGATTGCCATAACCGTTGGCCAATTTATGCGGAAAGAAGGGTGAGGAGATAATCACCAGCTCTTCGAGGTCATCAGTGGGCGTATCGAAGGCGCGGGTGATCAGCGGACTCTTCACGTAGCCCAAGATCCGTAGCAAATTCGCGTTGTTTTCGAATAACGACAAAAATTGACGCGTGGCACGCGAAAACACCATTGGGCCATAGACGAAGTACGAGGGGTACTCGCCATGCAGGTCGGGGGCGAGCGTCGGCCGTTGTGCAAACACCGGCAGTTCAATCTTGAGGCTTTTGCCGCTGCGAACCACGGTCAGCGGCACCTGGTCGTCCTTGGCCAATCGTTGAATCATGTACGAAAAACTGACGCGTAAGTCCTTGTCGATTTTGACCATGCCTTGATTATCGATCGGCGTATCGCCAATCCGCGTGATCACGTCCCACTCTTTCAAGGGATAAGCGGTATCCGCTTTGTCGGGCCGGTGCACCACCATCCCCTCGACGCCCTTGTCGAGCTTCAGGAACTCGCGCAGCGCCGGATTCTCCAGCGTCTGCAAGTCATCGTACATGGCGGGCTTGCCATCATAATGGCCGTCCGAAATGTCCTTCAGGAACAATTCAACTTCTTCATTCGGGATGATGTATCCAATATTCTGGCTGTCGCCTCCGAGCCGGCTGAAAGCCAGGCCGATCATTTTGTCACCGGCGATCGCCGGTCCGCCGCTGTTGCCGGGGTTGATGGCCGCATCGATCTGGATGCGCAATCCGGAGACCGGATAGTTGTAGGACGCGAATTCAATGCGCGACACGATGCCCTTGGTGATGGAGAGCGAGGATCCGCCGGTCGGAAATCCATACGCCAGCACCGGATCCTTGATCTGCGGCAGCTTGCTGGCGCGCGCCACCGGCGGATGGCTGTCGAAAAAGCTCGGATCATCGAGCTGCAACACCGCGAGGTCGATCCCGGGCGCGACGGCGAGCACGGTTGCCGACACTTTATCGCCGGCCGCATTGGCCTGAATCTGCACTTGGCTGGCATAAAGCACCGCGTGGGCGTTCGTCAAAATGCGCTTGCCCTCGATCACCACCCCCGAGGCGGTTGCCTCGCTCGGGGCTTGTTTGGTCCACGGCTTGAACGGATCCGGATAGCGCATCGTCGAGAAGATTTTGACCACCGAAATTTCCAGCGCGGGCGCCTGGAGGGGATCGGCGGCGCGCGTCGCAGCCAGCGCGCCGGCGCCCGGTGCGGCACCGGCCAATATGGCGCCGCTCAACCACACACCCATCGCAGAAAGAGCTATTTGCTTGCAACGTTCCATGAATATTTATTCGTCCTATTTTCCGTCGACTGAAAATGCCAGCAACGTATTGCCTGAATTAATGTAAACGCTGCCGTTCACGATGGTGGCGCCGCCGTGGTCCAACGGCCCACCCTTCGCCTGCACGCCGTTTTGCGTTTGGAATGACTTTGCGGTGTCAAAATCCCAGAGAATCTTGCCATCGATGGTTGAATAGACGCGTAGATGCCCGTCCAAAGATCCTGAAAATACGCTGCCTGGGATGACGGTGACCGCCTGCGACTGGCCATGGGAACAGGATCCTTCACTCCAAGAACATGCCGGCGCAGGTGCCGGCGCGTGCCAGCGAGGAATGCCGGTTTTAGGATCGAGGGCCCACAAGCTTCCGGTCGGATTGCCGGGCTGTGCCAGATTTCCCGACAGCCCCACATAGAGACTGCGGTGATCTATCGCCATTCCCGACCCGATGCCGCCGCTGTCGGCGCCCGCGACGTCAGGCGGCCCCACGCTGGAAGCGGCCGGCGCTCCAGGGCCTGCGCCAGGCGCAGCGCCGCTCACGGACGGCCGCGCCCCGATGCGCGTTTGCCAAAGAATTTCACCGCCCTGGTCAGGATCGAGTCCGTACACCACGCCTGAGATTTGCCCGGCCAGTAAAATGTCATGGCCGCTCGGCAAGGTGCGCAGCACCGGAGGGCTGCTGAAGCCGCTCAGGGCAACTTGACCTTGCACCGTCAGCTGTTTGACCCAGCGCAGTTTGCCATCGCTCAAGTCGAAAGCCGCAATGGCATCGGTGAGCGATTGCTCCACAACGCTCGCCGAACCGCCGGTCCCCACATACAGAACACCGCGCTTCGCATCGATGGCGGGCGATGACGCGATAGCCGCTCCGGCCGGCCCGAATTGTTGGACGCCGGCGCTGTTGGGATGCGTAGCCTGCGGAACCGTGAGCACGGTGAAGCTTTTCCAGAGCAGGTGCCCGCTGGCGATGTCGATGGCAGCCACGCTGCCGCGAAACGTGCAGCAGCTGTAATTGGCATTCGAGGAGTTCTTCTCGTCATTCGACCCGACGGCGACATACAGCCGGTCGTTGTACAGCGTGGGCGCGCCCACAATACGCGCCGAGGGATGGGTGTCGACTTGAACCCGCCACAAGAGCGTGCCTTTTTGGGCATCGAGCGCGTAAACCGCGCCGCTGTCGTCGCCGAAGAATGCGGCACTCGGCGCCTTGATGACATCCAGGTGAGCAAGCGTTCGCTTCAATTTCTTGGGAATCGCGGCGCGCTTGGGCAGGCCTAGCTCTCCGATGGCGACGGCAGTTCGGCTTGCGGCGGGCGCATCGTAAGTCCAATAGGTGCACCCGGTTTTGGCATCGAGCGCGTAAATGCGGCCCGAGGAGCTGGTGAGAAATAATCTGCCATCCACCATGGTGGGCTGGCCGAACTCGCCCGCGCTCTGATATCCATACGCCCATTTCAAGGCCAGTTTCGGCACATCGACGACGCGAATCGCCGGCTCTGGTTGATATCGACTGTTGTTGAGGTCTCGACCCCAGCCGTTCCATTGCGCACTGCCGACCGCGACCGGTTCCGCGCGTGTCTGGCACAGATTTCTCTCCGTGGTCAAGGCCGCAGGGTTAGGTGGCGGGGTATCGCCTGCCGCTTGGCTGGCCGCGGCCAGCACTAAAGCCGACGCGCACAGGGAGAGCTTGATGAAGGCCCGCATCGATCAGCGCTTTTCGATCGGCTGATAATCTCGCTTGATGGGACCGGTGTAGAGCTGGCGTGGACGGCCGATTTTCATATTCGGATCCGACACCATTTCCTGCCAGTGAGCGACCCAACCGGCGGTGCGGGCGATGGCGAACATCACTGTGAACATGGAGCGCGGAATACCGAGTGCGCTATATATGATGCCGGAATAGAAATCCACGTTCGGATAGAGTTTTCGCGACACGAAGTAATCGTCCTTGAGAGCGATTTCCTCCAAGCGCAGCGACAGCTCGAACAAGGGATTGTTGCTCTTGCCCATTTTCTGCAAAACTTTATAGCACATGTCGCGAATGATCTTGGCGCGCGGATCGAAGTTCTTGTAGACGCGGTGGCCGAATCCCATGAGGCGCACGTTGTCGTTCTTGTCCTTTACTCTACTCAAGAACTTATCGATGTTGGCGACCGAACCGATGCTGTCGAGCATGTCGAGCACGGCTTCATTAGCACCGCCGTGCGCCGGCCCCCACAAAGCGGAGACACCCGCGGAAATCGCCGCGTACGGATTGGTACCGGTGCTGCCCGCCAGGCGGACGGTTGACGTGCTTGCATTCTGCTCGTGGTCCGCGTGCAGAATAAAGAGCAGATCCAGCGCTTCGGCCGCGACCGGATCGATGCCATAGGGCTCGCAGGGAACGGCAAAGAACATGTTCATCATATTGCTGCAATAACGCAGATCGTTGCGCGGATAGATGAAAGGCTGTCCGAGCGTGTGCTTGTACGCCGCGGCTGCTATCGTCGGCAATTTCGCGATGATCCTGTGCGCGAATATCTCGCGGTGGCGCGGATCGCCGATATGCATGGTGTCGTGATAAAAAGCGGCCATCGAGGCGACCACCGCGGACACCATGGCCATCGGATGCGCATCGTGATGGAAACCGCGGAAAAACCCCAGCAATTGCTCATTCACCATCGTGTGACGAGTGATCGAATCGGTGAAGGCCTCGATCTCGGGTTTTGTCGGCAGCGTGCCGTTGATGAGCAGCGTCGCGACCTCGAGGAAATTCGACTTCTCGGCGAGCTGCTCCACCGGATAGCCGCGATACAGGAGCACGCCGGCATCGCCGTCGATGAAGGTGATCTTGCTCTCCGTGCTGGCGGTGGCCATGAATCCCGGATCGAAGGTGAAGGCACCCTGTTCCTTGGTCAGATTGGAAATGTCGATGACATCCGGACCGATCGTCCCGGAGATGGCTTTGTGCTCGCTGGTCTTTCCGGAGGTAAGATTCTTGAGTTCGTATTTCTTGCTCATTCGCTTATCCGACGCTATGTCATGTGTTTCCGCCCATGCAGCCTTGCACGGCCGTAAAACGGAATCAAGCGCGCACGTCGCTATGCTGAGCACCGCGCCGCGACTAAGGGAGCAGCAAGAAATAATGCAACAACTACAAGAACTAGAGGGACCGCGCAGCTAATCGCCGCGCGATTTATTCTCTCTAATATGTTTTCGGCAAACTATTAGGCTTTCGCGGCGCCTTTCGTTACCGCGGCTTTCGCCGCCGGCGCCGGCTTGGCTTCAGCGGCCGGTTTCGCCGCAGCAACAGCGTATTTCTTGCGGAACTTATCGACGCGGCCGCCGGTGTCCACAATCTTCTGCTTGCCCGTGTAGAACGGATGGCAGTTAGAGCAAACTTCGACCTGCAGATCCTGTCCTATGGTCGAACGAGTTTCGAACTTGTTGCCGCAGGTGCAAGTGACCGTGATTTGTTTGTATTCGGGGTGGATGCCGGCTTTCATAGAAACCTCGTATTTCTGTTGCGGCAGAATCGAGAGCGACTTATCTCGCAATCGCCATGCCTTGGAACCCTTAAGTTGCTGGCGAGATCTTGAATATCAATGCCAAAAACAGGGCCGCGCATCATATGCGCACTACCGCCAGGGGACAAGGGGCGGAAGAGTTGGACATATTTGTCCACAAAAACTGTGGATAAGTCTGTGGACGGCCGTCCGTCCCAGTGACTACTTCGGCGCAAATTCGCATTATTATTGATTTGATCAAAAAATAGGCAGGGTGTTTTCGCCTTGTTACTCAACGAGTTACGCGAGGCACCTTACCTAGTTCACATGCAATGTGCTGTAGGTCTCACTTTGTGCGAGGGCGGCTGCCCGATGTGTATAAACCTACGCGAGAAAACTCCCCTGCAGATCGTTGAGGAAGCGCCTTCCTAAGTCTGTGGGCCGCCATTGGGGCTCAGATTCGCTCTCCGTGGCTGAATATTGCTCCAGAAGGCCACGTTCCCGCGCACTGTTGAGCTTGCCTTCTAGACCGTGAAGATCAAGGCCCGTGCGCTGCCGGTACTGCTTTGCGGTGAATCCGTCGTTCAGACGCAACGCGTTGAGCATGAACTCGAACGGGACATCGGATGCGGCCACGTGCGACACCTCGCCGACGGGCGGTTGCTGCCTGAGCTTTAGCTGATACTCGCTCGGCTGTTTCGGTTTGGTGGTTCGCAGAATCAACGGCGGCGCACCTGAACTTAACTTTCCATGCGCGCCGGCGCCGATGCCGACATAGTCGCCGAACTGCCAGTAGTTGAGGTTGTGCTTGCATCGAGCACCGGGAGCGGCGTAGGCAGAGATCTCATATTGAACGTAGCCCGCCGCCGCGAGCAAATCCTGGCCGGCGCTCTGAATTTGCCAGGCCGCATCCTCATCCGGCAGGGCCGGCGGCCGCGAATGAAAAACCGTGCCAGGCTCGAGCGTGAGCTGGTAGTACGAAATGTGCGAAGGACCGAGCGAGCAGGCGATGCGGACGTCCTGGAGTGCTTCCTCGAGCGTTTGCTGCGGCAATGCATACATCAGATCCAAGTTGAAGTTATCGAGCCGCGCCGCACGCAGCTCCTCCACGGCTCGATAGGTATCGTCAGCCGAGTGGATGCGGCCAAGCGCCTTGAGCGCCCTCGCATCGAAGCTTTGCGCGCCCAACGACACGCGGTTGATGCCGGCCTGTGCATAACCTGCGAATCGCCCGCGCTCGATGGTGCCGGGGTTCGCCTCCATTGTGATTTCAACAGCCTGCGCGAAGGCAATTCTCGCTCTTAGCGCCTTCAGCAAGCGCGCGAAATCCTCCGGTCGAAACAGGCTGGGTGTGCCGCCGCCGAAGAACACAGTGTCGATCCTGCGGCCTGCCAGGCGCGGCATCTCCATCTCAAAATCTCGAATGAGCGCATCGATGTACGAGTCATCGGGTTGCGCGGATTTCAACTGGTGTGAATTGAAATCGCAATAAGGGCACTTGCGCACGCACCACGGCATATGTACATAGAGCGCAAGCGAAGCGTCGGTCATCGCTCACCTTCTGAAGCGCGCGGCTCCCCGAACCGCCTGCGCAGCGCCCCGCGCAACGCCTGCATTGCCTGACCGCGGTGGCTCAAGCGATTCTTCAGCTCAGGCGAAAGTTCGGCCGCGGTTTTTTGCAATTCCGGCAGATAAAAATAGGGATCGTAGCCGAACCCGCCCGAGCCTCGAGGAGTCTCGAGGATGACTCCCTCCCATGAGGCTTCGGTCACCAGCGGCACCGCGTCCTCGGCGTCGAGGAAAACCAGCGCGCATCGGTAGCGAGCGCCGCGGCGATCGGGCGGCAAGCCGTCAAGCGCACGCATCAACTTTGCGTTATTCGCCGCATCGTCGCCATCCATTCCCGCGTAACGGGCCGAAAGAATGCCGGGCTCTCCCCCGAGAACAGGCACTTCGATCCCCGAATCATCTGCCACGGCGGCGCTGCCGCTCAAACGCGCGGCGTGACGCGCTTTGAGCAGGGCATTCGCCACGAAACTCGAGCCGGTCTCATCGGGCGAAGGCAGCCCCCGCTCGGCAAGGCTGATCAGATTGAACGGCAGTCCCGCAAGCAGGGCGCGGAACTCGCGCAGTTTGCCTAAGTTCGCGGTGGCAACGATGAGGTCCCGGGACGCGGACGATTCCTTAAGTTGCGCGGGCGCTGAGCTGTGCGGCATGCAATTGCGCGATACCTTGCGTGGCAAGGTCCAACAATTGGTCGAGTTCGTGGCGGCGGAACGCATGGCCTTCTGCCGTTCCCTGGATCTCGACGAAAGCGCCGCCGCTGTTCATCACGACATTCATGTCCGTTTCGGCATTCGAGTCCTCGGCGTAGTCCAGATCAAGGACCGGAGTACCGCGATAGATACCCACCGAGACGGCCGCGACTTGCCCATGCAGAGGACTGGCAGTGATCGCGCGCCTCTTGAGCAAGGTGTCGACCGCGTCCGCCAACGCCACGAAGCCGCCGGTGATTGCGGCGGTGCGCGTGCCGCCATCGGCCTGCAGCACATCGCAATCGACGGTGACGGTTCGCTCGCCAAGCCCCTTAAGATCGACCACCGCGCGCAGCGAGCGGCCGATCAGACGCTGAATTTCTTGCGTCCGGCCCGATTGCTTGCCGCGCGCGGCCTCGCGTCCCGAGCGCGTGTGCGTGGCTCGCGGCAACATGCCGTATTCGGCCGTGACCCAGCCTTGAGCGGCGCCGCGCAGAAATCCCGGCACGCTGTCTTCGATGCTGGCGGTGCATAGGACTCGCGTCGCGCCAAAGCTCACCAGCACCGAGCCCTCCGCATGCTTGGTGAAGCCACGCTCGAATTTCAATTCCCGCAGCTCGTTCGCGGCTCTGCCGCTGGGACGCACGCTCATGCCGTCTTCCAACGAAGCGCGGCGGCGCTGGTGTTGTCGCTGTACGGGGCTGACGCTTGCACGGCTTGGTTGCCCAGATCGTTGAGGGTTTCGCGCAGCGGCTTGCCGTGGCTTTGCGCGAAGCGCACGAAATCCTGGTCCGTGAGATTCGCCCACAATCCATCGGTGCACAGCAGCAGAACATCGCCGGCTTTCAGCTTGCGGCGCGTGGAGATGGTCATTTCAGGCAACGCAGCATCTCCGCCGAGACAGCACTCGACATAATTGCGCATCGGATGGCCGTGCACTTCGGCCTCGGTGATCAACCCCTCGCGCAGCAACACCTCGACATGGCTGTGATCGCGGGTCCGCTCCAACACCTGCGTTTGGCGCAACTGGTAGATGCGGCTATCGCCGACGTGGGCCCAGTAACTCGCGGAGTCTTGCACCAGGCACACCGCACAGGTGGCACGTGGTCGCGCCTCGGCACTTAAGGTCGCGCCGAGCTTGACGACCTCCTCATGGGCTCGCCCCAGCGATAAATGCAAGAAGCCCAACGGGTCAAAAATCGGATGGGGCGTTTGCCAGAAAGCTTCGAGTAGCGTCGAAAGTGCGGTCTCTGCCGCACGCGCACCATCCGCGTGGCCGCCCATGCCGTCGAGAACCACGAGCAGAACCGCGCTATCCGCCGAGGCGATTGCAACCCGGTCCTGATTTTCTTCGCGGTGCCCGATGAGGCTCACGTCCGCGGTTTCGATCTGCAATGACTGCTCCTCGATCTGTTAAGCTTAAGCGTCCTCACGATTATGGCCGATTTTAGCAACGACCCCTATGATTCGTAGCATGACCGGCTTTGCCCGACGCGAGCGCCAGTTCCCCTGGGGCCTGCTGGCGTGGGAGCTTAAGACCGTCAATCATCGATTTCTGGAGCTGGGTTGCCGCTTGCCCGAGGAATTTCGCGCCGCCGAATCGCACTTTCGCGTTGCCGTTGCCGCTGCCGTCAAGCGCGGCAAGGTGGAGTGCGCACTGCATTTCAGGCCCGCGGTAACCGCGACAGCGCTCGAGGTCGATGGCGAGCTGCTTGCCAGCCTGAGCTCGCGCGCCCAGCAAATTGCGGCGCAAGCCGGCGTTGCGGCACGCATCGATGTCATGGATTTGCTGCGCTGGCCCGGCGTGATCCGCGACGGCACGCGTGACGCCGCTCCCATAATCGAGGCCGCGCAAGCCCTGCTCGCCGAAGCATTGTCCGACCTTGGCCGTTCCCGCGACAGCGAGGGCGGGCGTCTGCGCGAAGCGTTGGAGCAGCGCTGCGCGGGACTGATGGAGTTATCGCAGCGAGTTGCCGACCGGCTCCCGGAAATTCGCGCTCGCATGCGCGCAAGGCTGCTCGAGCGAATCGCGCAGCTCGTGGCCGACGTCGATCAAGGGCGGATCGAACAAGAGCTTGCCATTTTGGCGCAGCGTCTCGACGTCGATGAGGAGATCGATCGGCTGCGCGGCCATGTGGTCGAGGTGCGCAAGACCGTCGAGGGCCAGGAGCCCGCCGGGCGGCGGCTGGACTTCCTGATGCAGGAATTGAATCGCGAGGCCAATACGCTTTCCTCAAAGTCTCAGGACATCGAGACCACGCGGGCGGCAGTCGATATGAAGGTTCTGATCGAGCAAATGCGCGAGCAAGTGCAAAACATTGAATGAGGCTGCGCATCGCTCCATGCCAGCAGGACGCCTTTACGTGGTTGCGGCACCCTCGGGCGCGGGCAAGACCAGCTTGGTCAAGGCCCTGATGCAGCGCGAGCCGCAGATTCAGTTTTCAGTTTCCTACACGACACGCGAGCCTCGGCTCAACGAAATTGCGGGACGCGACTATCACTTCGTGAGCCCGGAGCGATTTCAAGAAATGATCGCGAATCACGAGTTTCTCGAACACGCCAGGGTGTTCGACAACTGCTACGGCACTGGGGTGCGGGCCGTACAAGAGGCCTTGGCGAATGGCGAGGAGTTGCTGTTGGAAATTGATTGGCAGGGCGCCCGGCAAGTGCGGGCGAGGATCCCCGAGGCTTGCAGCATTTTCATCATGCCGCCCTCGCGCGACGCACTGCAAGCGAGGCTCAAAGCTCGCAGCACGGACGCCGAGGAGGTTATTCGGCGGCGTTTGCGGGATGCGGCGGAAGATTTGGGGCATTGGACCGAATTTGACTACGTCGTCATTAATGATGACTTCGCGCGCGCGATCGAGGATTTGCAAGCCATCGTCAAAAACCGCGGCAACGCGCTCGTAGCGCAGCGCCCGGAAGTGGTGCATTTGGCCGCGGCGCTGGCCAAATCCTAAGCGTGCCTCAAGGCCGCCGGCTGGCGAGGCCGGTGCTATTTCTGCTATGATTTCCATCCCTCCACTGGAACCCTCAAGCATGGCGCGTATCACAGTCGAAGACTGCCTTCAAAATGAACCCAATCTATTCAACCTGGTGTTGCTGGCCGCGAAACGCGCCCGCCGCCTGGCCAACGGCGCAGAAGCGACCGTTGAATGGGAGAATGACAAGCCGACCGTGGTAGCGCTTCGCGAGATCGCTGCCGGAAATATCACGCTCGAGATGTTGGAAGAGCCCGAAGAGCCGGCAGCACCGCCGGTGAGCGAGCTGGACATGCCGTCGGATTTTCGGGCTCCGCAACTCGGGCTTGGGGACTAGCCACAGCCGGCGTAACTCTAAAGAGCGGCGATGGACTATGCGTCTTCCATACTTGGTTTCTTGCCCGGTGGAAGACGCTCCACCGGGATCAGCCAGCTCTTAGACAAGCTCGAAGCGTACCTCTCGCCCGCTCAGGTTGAACGGGTGCGCGAAGCCTACGATTTCGGCGCCGAGAAACATCAGGGGCAGAAACGCGTATCGGGCGAGCCCTACATCACCCACCCGGTAGCGGTGGCGGACATTCTCGCCGACCTGCGCCTCGATGCCGACACCCTGGTGGCGGCGATTCTCCACGACGTCATCGAAGACACGCCGACCGCCAAGGCTGAAATCGCGTCGATTTTCGGCCAGGTGGTCGCCGAGCTGGTCGACGGCGTGAGCAAGCTGGATCAGCTGCAGTTCAAGAATCGGCAGGAAGCGCAGGCCGAAAGTTTCCGTAAAATGCTGCTGGCCATGGTGCGCGACATCCGCGTGATCATGGTCAAGCTCGCCGACCGCATGCACAACATGCGCACGCTTGGGGCCATGCCGCCGGTCAAGCGGCGCCGCACGGCGCGCGAGACGCTGGAAATCTACGCGCCCATCGCGGAGCGACTAGGTTTGTATGCGGTGAAGCTGGAACTCGAGGATCTGGGGTTCCGCGCGCTTTATCCGTACCGCTACAAAGTATTGGAACGGGAATTGAAGCGCGCCCGCGGCAATCAAAAGGAATTCATCGCCAAGATAGCCGAGACCTTCAAGGCCGCTTCGGCCAAGGTCGGCATCGTCGGCTCGGTGGAGGGACGCGAGAAGCATTTGTACAGCATCTATAAAAAGATGCAGAACAAGAAGATCTCCATCAACGAGATGGTGGATGTGCACGGATTTCGCATCATCGTCGACAGCGCCGATGTGTGCTATCGCGCGCTTGGCTTGGTGCATAGCGTGTACAAGCCCATGCCGGGGCGATTCAAGGACTACATTGCCATCCCGCGCGCCAATGGCTATCAGTCCTTGCACACCACGCTGTTCGGTCCCAACGGCATACCGATTGAAGTGCAGATCCGCTCAGAGCAAATGCATCGGGTCGCGGAGTCCGGCATCGCAGCGCATTGGAAGTACAAATCCGGCGGCGACACCTTCGGCGGCGTCGAACATGATCGCGCCCGAGAATGGCTGGCGAGCCTGGTGCAGATACAGGAAGGCGGCAGCTCGGAGGAGTTCCTGGAAAGCGTCAAAGTGGATTTGTTCCCCGACAAGGTTTACGTGTTTACACCCAAGGGCAAGATTTTGCGCTTGCCGACCGGCGCCACCACGGTGGACTTCGCCTATGCCATCCACACCGATGTTGGCAATCGCTGCGTGGCGGCGAAGGTGGACCGGCGCTTGGTTCCCTTGCGAACGCCGCTGCGCAACGGCCAAACGGTGGAAATCATCACAGCGAAGGGGGCGAAGCCGAATCCCTCCTGGTCGAGCTTCCTGGTAACCGCCAAGGCGCGGGCAGCCATCCGGCAATATCTGAAGAATCTAAAGCGCGGCGATGCGCTGGAATTGGGACGCCGCTTGCTCGGGCTGGCGCTTGAGGAGTTGTCGCTGAGCTTGAAAAAGATCCCGGCTGCGGAAATCGATGCGCTCATCAAAGAACTCAATCTGCGGGATGTGAACGAGCTATACGAAAAAATCGGCTTGGGCGAGCGGCTGGCTCCTTTGGTGGCGCGGCGCCTGCAGCCCACGCACGTCGACGGTGAACCGGTTGCCGCCGGCGCCGGCGGTCCCTTGATGATTGCCGGGACCGAAGGGTTGTTGGTGACCTACGCGAGGTGCTGCTTTCCCATCCCGAACGATCCCATCATGGCTTACCTGAGTGCCGGGCGCGGTGTCATGATTCATCGTCAGAATTGCGGTAACCTCGCCGAATACCGCAAGCAACCGGACAAGTGGCTGTCGGTGGCATGGGAGCCGACCCGCGGCCGGCTGTTCAGTTCCGAAATCCAATTGGAAATCAACAATCGAGTGGGCGTGCTGGCCGCGGTGGCCTCGAGCATTGCGGGAACCGAAACCAACATCGATCAAGTATCTTTGCAAGAGCGCGACGTGGACAGTTCTTCTCTCAAATTTCAAGTTCAAGTCCGCGATCGCAAGCATCTGGCCCGCGTCATCCGAACGGTGCGGCGCATGCCCGATGTTCAACGCGTGTCGCGGACTTTGGCTTGAAGGCCGCGGCAATTCATTCATCACCATCGACTCGGCACAAGGCTATGAGCAAACAAATCATTTCAACCAAGGAAGCGCCGGCGGCGATCGGCACTTATTCGCAAGCCACGAGAGTGGGAAATACCATCTGGGTCTCGGGCCAAATTCCCATGGACCCGGCGACCAAGGAGTTGGTGAAGGGAGACATGGAGGCGCAGGTCCGGCGGGTGTTCGACAACCTCAAAGCCATCGTCGCGGCGGCCGGCGCGAGCATGGATGATGTGGTCAAGGTGTCGGTTTTCTTGATCGATCTATCGCACTTCGCGCTCGTCAACAGCGTCATGGCAGAATATTTTCGCGAGCCCTATCCGGCGCGCGCCGCCGTCGGCGTAGCCTCGCTGCCGCGCGGGGCGCAGGTCGAAGCGGAGTGCATCGTCGCTCTGTGATCGACTTCCCGTGATCGACCTAAAGCCGGTAACAGTGCTGCGCGGCGTCGGCGATTCACTCGCCGCGCGACTGCGCTCGCTGGGCGTGGAAACCACGCAAGACTTGCTGTTCTTATTGCCGTTACGCTATGAGGATCGCACGCGCGTCGTTCCTTTGGGCGAACTACTGCCGGGCCAGCGGGCCTCGATCGAGGGCGAAGTGCTGCTGACCGAAGTGGCCTTTCGCGGTCGCCGCCAAATGCTTTGCAAGATCGGCGATGGGTCGGGGTACGTGACCTTGCGGTTCTTCTATTTCACCGCCCAACAGCAGCAGGGATTGGCGCGCGGCGCGCGCATCCGGTGTTTCGGCGAGGCGCGCCGCGGTGCCAAAGGACTGGAGTTCGTACACCCCGAGTATCGGCGCGTGGATCCGCATGCCGCGCAACCGCCCGAAGACCATCTCACGCCGATCTATCCCAGCACGGAAGGAGTTACTCAGGCGCGTTTGCGGCTGCTGGTCGGTCTGGCGC
>JANYAD010000269.1 GCA_025355165.1 Gammaproteobacteria bacterium
GGTAACCGCCTTTACTTGCAGCAGGCATTCATGCTCGTAGTCGTTGGTCACCCAGATGTGCGACAAGGTGAGACCGACTTTGAGCGGCACGAGGGCGGAGGCCTCCTGAGAAGCCGCACCCGTGACCTCCGTGGGACACTCTTCACCGACGCTAAGACCGTCGATAACTTTTCCGGACGCCGCTCGGTCGATCAGGGGCGCGGTTGCAATTCCCATGCGCTCCAGCAGCGTTTTGCCGATGGCCAGTGCCTTTGCTTCCGAATCTTGGCGCATGGCCAGCGTGATCGTCACCAGCGTCTTGCCCGAATGAATGCTGAGCACCCCCTCTTGGCTGTAAAAGGCTTTATCGCCCAAGTTGACCGGATGCGCGACCCTCTGCCCGGGCTCGCTGTCGCCGAATGCCTGCGAGAACTGCTGTTCCAGAGAGGACGAGCCCCCTTGCTGCCAGGCGATTTCGATGTCGGCGTGGGAGTAACTGTCGGCAGCACCGGTCGGATAGGCGCAGGAGGTCGTGCCCTCGTTATTCTCTTCGATGGGCGGTCCGATGGGTGCAGCCAAAAGATCGGCCATCTCGGCGCGTGTGATGTAGGAACAGGCGGATGCGCGCGCTGCGGCAGCGGTGGATTTAGGCCCGGGCGCGGGAGAGCCGCGAGCGCCACCGACCGCAGTCACGGCGGCTGGCGCTGCCGGCGGTGCCGCGGGGGTTGGGGCACCGCCGCAGCCGGCGAGCAGGAAAGCAGCGATTATCACGAACGGTGCGCAGCGCGCCGGTGCGAGTTCAAGCATGGCGCCATTACACCGGTCCACTGAGAGCCTCCTTGGCCGGCGCGTCCTCTTCCGGCGGCTTGCAACCGCCGATCTGTGAGGTTTTGTTGATGATGGTCAAGGGAGCGCTCGGTTCCAGGCCGCCTTCACCCGTGATCCGGTACTTGATGTTGAGCGCGCTCAACACCGAGTTGATGAGATTGGTGATGGATTTCGGTATCAAGTAACCGACGCCGCCGGTCATGGAGATGTTAAGCGTCGCGCCGTTGCAGGCAATCATGCCGATATCGGAGTTCCTGAACGCGCCCACCGCCGTGGTGAATGAAAAGTAGGGTCCTGCGGCGAATCCGTGGATGCCGATTCCGGCGATGACTTTCATTTGGTTCGCCAGATTCAAGCCCGTCACGGCCATTGATAGGCCGGTGCCGGTGCGCGTCATACTTTGTTTGCTGGTAAAGCCGATGGGGCCCGCGATCCCCCATCCTTTGTTGAAATAACCAACCTTGAAGCCGCCGTTGAAGGTGTAGTCCCCCGTGGCGCTCAGCGTTGAGTCCCTCACGCCGAGTGCTGTCTTGATCAGGAAGCGCTGGCGAACCGTGACGGACACGGGCGCGGGGCCGATCCCGCCGACAAAAATGCTGAAATCCGTATCCGGCGTGAGGAGCGCATTCACGTTGGCGCTCATGCCCAGCTTGCTCCCCACCGAGAAATTCCATGTCAGGCCTGCTGCGCCCTTGAGTTCGATCGAGGCCTGGCTGATGCCGTCGTCGATGTCCAAATGCACCGTAATCGTCGGGGTGGCCAGATGCACCAAGGTTTCTGCCATGACCTTCAAGCCGCCGCCATCGGCGCTGACCCGCATGCCGACGCCGGATTTACCCACAAAAGGAGTGGTCCTGAAGTTCCTATTGAGCAGTTGGGAGGCATCCGGGGCCACGGCGGCCGCCGGCGCTGCCTGTGCTGGGTAGAGTCTCCATCCCGAATCCGGGTAATACATCGCAGGCATCACGCTGTTCGGCGCAGGAGGTAGCGCTGCCGACACCACCTGCCCGGGAAGCTGCGGCGAGCTGTGTGGAATCGCTTCATTGAAATCGATGGGCATGTCCGTGATATGGATGTGCGCCACGCGGAAGATCTCGGTGAGCGTGACCGGTCCGACCGTGACGATGAGATCGGCGCCGTCCTTGCGCACATCGAGAACGCGGCCGACGGCGCGGTCGGTCATAAAAAATACCTGGCCCGGCACCAGCTCGCGCGCGCGCGGCGCATCCCCGTCGATGGTCCACATGAATCCATTCGGATTTTGTGAACGGATGGCCGCCGCACCGCCGCCGACCACGATCACATCGCTCTGGTAGGTGACCGTCGAGTCCGGAATGGGGGCGATGCCGTATTTCTGTTCGGCCTCGGTCAATTCTGATCGCTTCAACTGACGAGGCGGACCATGCCAGGGGAGTGAGGCAGCGCTGCGGTGCGGACCGGCCGCGTCCGATCCGGAGCCTTGGTCGTGCCGCTGGGTGCATCCCGGCACAAGCGCCGCGAAGAGTACCACCAGAAGTATCTGAGCACGCGTATCCAAGGTGTCTCCCGTTATTGCTTCAATCCCTGTAAGGAGTAACGTGCCGGTGCGGCGTTTTGGACATGCGGCGGCTAAAGAGTTGTCGGACCGACCGTGCGTGGCAACGAAATCTTTAAAAATAAGCCGGCTCGGGTGTCCGAAACGACTACGGATCGCGTTTTTATCAATAGGTGCAACGCCAAGAAAAGGGAGATTGAAATGAACCGGAAGCTCATCAACCAGAAATGGCGTTTCGCGCCGGTCTCGGCGCTGGCTGTCGCCTCAATGGTTCTCTGCGGCCAGGTTTTTGCCGATGTGACCATTCAACAGGAAACCACGATCCACGCCTTCATCGTCAAGGCGCATGGCACGAACATCGACCAAATCGCGGGCGACAAGCAGCGCAACGAGACGCAATTTTCCTGCGACGGGATGATGTCTTTGTTCTGCGGGCACAACAAGGCGGTGGACATCGTGCGTCTTGACCGCGGCGTGACGTGGAAAATCGAGCCAAAGCAAAAGCGCTACACGGAAATTCCGTTCCCCACGCCCGAGCAACGGCGCGCGGAGCTGGAACACCAGAAAGCCGTCATTGACAAGCTCAAGTCGTGTCCGCAGCCGGCGCGCACCAGCGTCGACACCTCGAAGTGCGAGATGAGTCCCCCTGTGTTCGCCGTCAACAAGACCTCGGACGAAACCACCCTCATCGGGCATAAAGCCCATCGTACCAACGTATCCTTGACCCAAAGCTGCAAGGTCAAGGACAGCACCGATGTCTGCAGCATGATCTATTCGTTCGATGTTTGGTTGACGCAAGAGGAACTGCCCGGCTTGACCGATCGCACCACCTTTGCGAGCGCTTACCAGAAAAAAATTGGCGCGAGTGGTGCGATTCCCATCGACACCGCGCAATTGAACCCCATGCTCGCCCCGTACGAGGACAGCCTCAGGCAGCTGAAGGCCAAATCCGCTGACTTCAAGGGCTACCCCCTCAAGACGACGTTTAAATTCGCCATCGGCGGTACGCATTGCGGGCTCGTGCCCGCCACCGGTGCGCCGCAATCGGGAGGAGGCAGCACGTTGACGGGCGCCGGCGCGGCGGCCGGAGAAGCGGGCGCGAACTCCGCTTCAAATGCCGCAGGATGGGGTGCACAAGACGCGGCGCAGCGAGCGAGCGGCAACAGCCTCGGTGGCTACGTCGCGGGCTCCGCGGCGGGTGCGTTTACCAAGAATCTCGTCGGGGGTTTATTCGCGAAAAAGAAAAAGACCGACTCCGCCGAGGGCGCCGCCGCTGCGCCCTCCAGCGCCAATCCGCAACCGGGCTCGAGCGAGCCGGCGACCACGGTGGCGGAGATCAGTGTCGAGACGACGGCGATCGATACCGCACCGTTGTCCGCCGACCATTTCGAAGTGCCTCCCGGGTGGAAAAAGCTTGAACCCAAGCCGTCCGGTTCAGATGCCTTACCGAGTTGTCCCTCCACTTAGCGGACGGTTTTCTCAAAGTCGCTTACCCGCGGGACGGAACGCCATGCAAACACGTGGACCCAAGGCTTGCCGAGTTCGATGGTTGGAACGCGCGACGGTCTGGGTGCTGCCGGCCCTGCTCATGTGGGCGCCGTGTCGCGCGCAGTCGCCGCATCAAGTTCCCCTGGTCGATAGGCTGATCGTGACCACCTCCATCGCGAGCGAATCCCAAGGCGATTACGAAGCCGTAAAAGTCTTTGGCGATCTCACTGCGACGTCGTTCAAGCTGACCGTCTCAGGTGAGGCTCCCGATGATTCTGGCGAGTTGCGCGAAATTACGGTGTCGCGCTGGGTGCTGCGCGAGGATTGGCGCAATGCAAGGATCATGCGGCGACGTTTCCACGAGTACGACGCGCGCCAATTCCCCGGCACCACGCCTGAATTCCCCGCCGTCGGGGTGAATGAAATTCGCGCGCAGGGCAGTACCCATATCACCTATCTGGAAATCGAGTCCGAATTCGGCGCCACGGTCATCTCACGCACCATGAGCGGAGCCGTGGCCCGCATCGCGACAGGTCCGACTGAAATGAGCGTGCTGGTGAATGGTCAGCCGCAGGCACTGCGTGTGCTGCATGTGGCCGGCCGGTTGGCCGATGACGGCGACGGTGACGATTTCGATTACTGGGTTCTTGATGATCCGGACAATCCGTTGATCTTGCGCGGTAAAGGGCCGGGTTTCTCTTCCGAGGTTACGCGTATCGAATTTCCGCAACCCAGCACGGCGCCTACCTCGCTGGAGCGCGCGCTCACCGAAGACAAGCACGCCCTCGTCTATGGGATCTACTTCAAGTTCGCGCGGGCCGACATCCGCCCGGTGTCCGAGCCGGTACTCAAGGAGATCGCTGCCCTGCTGAAAAAGAATCCCTCTTGGAAGCTCAGCATCGTGGGCCATACCGATAGCATCGGAGGCGATAAAGCGAACCTGGATCTGTCCCGCAGACGCGCTCAATCGGTCAGGGCTGCACTGGTGGAACGCTACGGCATCGAGGCAGAGCGGTTGACGAGCGGGGGCTATGGCGCCTCTCAGCCTCAGGCCAAGAACGACAGCGCTGAGAACCGCAGCCGCAATCGCCGCGTTGAACTGACTCGCCAATAAGCAGATATATCAACGACACAAACCGGCAGCATCGATGAAGCAATTGATTTGGGTGAGCCTGTGTGCGGCGTGGCTCAGCCACGCTTACGCGGCGGATGAGGCGCCGGGCGCGGCTGCGCTGAAGTATCTGGATAACCTCAAAATATGTGCCCCATACACCTACAGTTATCCGCATCCGTTCATCAAGGGTTTGCGAGGCCAAAATATCATCAAGGGAAAAATGGGCGGCAACTGCCTGGTCACCTTCATCATGCGCGAGCGATAAAAAGCTCGAATGCCAATTCAGCGCCCCGGCCGTGACGCTGGTGACCAACGATGCGGCCTACGAGCAAGCTCGGCAACAAGAATGGGTCGGTTCGACCTCGGACCCCGCGAATACAAGGATGGCGCAAGAGTGCAAGCTGTGACCGCCTTTAGCTGCGGTGATGACGCGCTACTCGCCGTTGACGAAGGGCCTCGCAACCGCTAGGTTGTGGCGAGCGCCACGGGACTTAAACCGCGGCCAAATTAATTTCAAAAAAAATTTTAAGGAGAAGAGGGATGACGCTCCAAAAGATGCTACTCGCAGGATTGCTTGTGCTCCCGGTGGCGACATGGGGTGCGCCGCCGGCTTCCAAGCAGCCGACCAAGCCGGTGCAGATACTGCAGGATCAGAAGGCGGTCACAGCGCACTTTCGCGCGATGGGTCACCAGGCGCACGGCAACGTCGAAAAGGCGGTCAGTGATCGCGAACACGAGCGCAGTCGCTCCTTCCCGACTTTCGCCTCCTCCTTCTCCGTCGACGGTGTCACCTATCCATTTACGATGGTGGGTCATCCACCGACTTCGGGGCGTTCGTCCTCAATCAAGACCCTCATCATTCCGCTGCGGATGAACTTCGTGTTTTTCGGCACCAATGGGGATGTCAACCACAGCTTCGACCCAAATCCTGCCGTGACCAATATCACCCACTCTCCGCTGTACATGCCGGCGCAGTTTCCCAACGGTAAAGGTCAGTTCGTCGACCAAATGCAGCGGGCAGCGTTTTGGAACCAGATGGACCCGGGGCACAACTGGCACATCTATATGGATGAACCCCGGGTTGCCCCTGCGATCGACATTGAAGTGACGCCCAACACAGGTGTGCTATCTCAGGATACGGCCGGCAACTTCTTCGGCGACGTTCTGTTCGATTTCATAGATTCCCAAGCCCAGACGATTCTCCAGTTGCTGGAGGTGGATTCGGACACCTTGCCGATCTTCGTGACGGACAACGTCACTGCCCAAGCGCTGGGTTATCACACTGCCTATCCCGTTTCGGACGGAGAGGGCGGCACGCGCATTCAAACTTTCATCTATACCAGTTGGCTCGACCCGGCCATCGTCGCGCCGATCTTTGCCGACGTGAGTACGTTCAATCACGAGCTGGCAGAGTGGACCAATGATCCTTTCACGAACAACTTGGTGCCGACCTGGGCCTACCCGCCGTCGGGTGATCCCGCGTCCAGCTGCTCGTTCAATCCCTTGCTCGAAGTGGGCGATCCCCAGGGTAACGGGGCGACCTACGTCGATTACCCCGCGATCAACGTGCCGGTGGGTTCTGTGACCTATCACTTGCAGCAGCTGGTTCTGTGGCAGTGGTTCGCGGATCAAGTGCCCTCAAGCGCCTACGGCGGCTGGTATACCTTCCCCGATCCCGCCTCGCTGACGGTGCCGGCCGTTTACTGCCACTGAGTCAAGATCGATCGCATGGCCGCGCATCCAATTAAGGATGCGCGGCCGACTGTCGAGCGGCCGTCTGAGTGGGATACCGCAACAGCGCCGCAAAGTCCCTACCAAGCCCTCGTTTCTGCCGTCGAATAGGCCTTCGAATAAGCGGCGCGGTTACAACAGCCGCGCGAGATGTCTTGCACATATCGCCAGTCAGTCCTAGACCCATGAGACATAATACAGTTGCCATTGATGGGCAATGGGATGAACAACTCGAACCACCCCGGGCCCTGCCCCGGCGGCCGCGTGCTGTTTGGACGCGGAGGGTGCGGCTTGTGGAGAGATTCGATGATCGCAGGGATACGCTGTGTTTGCGCTTCAACCCTTGTAAATAGCCACCTTTGGGCTGAGCTTCCGTTAACCATTTCTCGCAGAGTCGTCAAAGGCAGCACGGGATCGCATCGGCGCGCTCAGCTCCCAATAGACTTTTATATTTCCATACTCACCAGGGAGTCCTGAATGAAAACGATACAACTTGTCGGGAGCGTTGCGCTCCTCGCGGCCAGTTTGAATGTGGCGGTGGCGCAACGAACGGATACCGCGGCCGATACCGCGGCCGCGGTATCCGGGAGTGAGCTCACTGAAGTCATTGTCACGGGAACGCGCCGTCAGGATCGCACGGTCGCCGAATCCGCGGCACCGATCGATGTGATCACCGGCACCGAGTTGCAGACTTACCCCGGCGCCAGCATGCTCGATACGTTGTCCAATTTGGTGCCGTCCTTCATCGTTGGGCAGAACGCCATTTCCGATGCCTCCAGTTTCGTCCGTTCGCCGTCCTTGCGCGGCCTGCCCTCGGACGAGATGCTGGTCATGCTCAATGGCAAACGTATGAACCGCTCGGCGCTGGTGCAGGTCTACCAGGGCGGCGAGACCGAATTGGCATTCGGTTCCCAAGGCTCGGATCTTAATTCGATTCCCTCGATCGCGGTCAAGTCGCTGGAAATTTTGCGTGACGGCGCCTCCGCTCAATACGGCTCGGATGCCATCGCCGGCGTGCTTAACTATCAGTTCCGGAACAGTCCCAGCGGCATTCAAATCGATGGCCGCTACGGCAAATACTTTCCGAGCAACGGCTGGCCACGGGATGGAGGGGATGGCCAGCTAGCGGCCAATATCGGCTTACCGTTGGGCAGTCAGGGTTTTGCGAATCTCAGCGTCGAGTGGGAGAGGAACCAGCAGACCGTGCGCAATCCGACCCGCCCGTCGGCGCTCGCCTTCGCTCAAACCTTTCCGAACCTCGCCTCGGAACTGCCGCATTATCCGGGCCCCGTACAGCAGTGGGGGACGCCGCCCTCCGACGCCGTCAAGACATTTCTCAATTCCGGCATCAAGCTCGACAATGGCGATCAAATCTATTTTTTCGCCAACTACGCCAACATTCAGACCAATGAGAGTTTCAATTACCGCCTGCCGAAGACTGTCAGCGACTCGTTCGGCAACACGTTTGGCAACCATCCTGCATTCAACAATATCTACCTGGACCCCTGCACGGCTGCGATGACGGGATGCCCGACCGGCGGCTATATCAACGATGCGAACACGTTTAATTTCAATTCGATTTACCCGGCAGGCTTCACACCACGCTTCTACGGCGTCACTCAGCAATTCTTCGGTGCAGCAGGCTACAAAGGCACGAACCGGTGGGGTGTCAACTACGATGTGTCGGGCACGACGGCACAAAACTCGTTAGCCCTTTCGTTGAAGACCTCGCTCAATCCATCGTTGGGCCCGCTATCGCCTACCAGTTTCTATGACGGCAAGTTCATACAGAAAGAAAACAATTTCAATCTTGACCTGAATTACCCCTGGATGGTACCTGGCTTGGCGAGCCCCGTTTCCGTCGCGGGCGGTCTGGAATGGCGCGACGAGAACTACCAACAGCTGCTCGGCGATCAAGCCTCTTACGTGGCCGGGCCTTATGCCTCACAACCACTGTATAACTGCGCGGGCGGTGCATGCGTGCCCGCTCTGAATGCTAAAGGGGCGCAGATCACCGCTTCGCAGTCGACTGCCTCGAACGGCTACGGCGGCATTTCCACCCCGGTCGATGCCTCCGAAGTCAGTTATGCCGGCTACCTCGATGTCGAAGCCGACGTGGTCCACAATCTCACCTTGGGTCTCGCGGGACGCTTTGAGCATTACGCCTCGTTCGGCAATACCGAACTGGGGAAATTTCAGGTGCGCTACAAAGCCCTCGACTGGCTGGCCTTGCGAAGCACCATCAGCACCGGCTTCCACGCACCCACGCCCGGTCAGTCAAGCGTGCAGACTTTGAGCACGACATTCTTGCCCGGCACCACAACACAGGTGCAGATTGGGACCTACCCGGTAACCAGTGTGGATGCAAAGTACTATGGCGCGGTGCCGCTGAAGCCGGAAGAATCGACCAATATCAGCGCCGGCCTGGTGCTGACCCCGATCGACAAGCTTCTGGTCACCATCGACGGCTACCAGATCAAAGTGCGCAACCGCATCGGCATCTCACAGCAGTTCAATGTGACGGCGGCGGATATCGCGAAGCTGCCCGCGCTCGCCTACGTCGGTGCGGGCGGCACCGTCCAGTACTTTACCAACGGCTTCAGCACCAAAACCAAGGGCGTGGATGTGGTGGTGAGCTATCCGATCTCATTTGGCGACGCGGGGAACCTAGACACGGCCTTTGCGTACAACTACAACAAGACCGATGTCACGAAGTTCGACCCCAACGTCATTAGTGCCGCGCGCATCGTCGATATTCAGCACTATGCCCCGAATAATCGCGCCAATTTCAATGCCAGCTATGGTTTGGGGCCTTTTCGCGTCGTGCTGCATGAGAACTACTACGGCACATATCGCGACGAGAATGACTATCCGGGCCAGTTATTCTCGGCCAAATACACCACGGATCTGGAGTTCGGGTATCAGATCTTCAAGAACTTGCTGGCGGCGGTGGGCGCGAGGAACATTTTCAATGCCTTCCCCGACAAGATTGCCAATACCACAGCCTCCCGGATCTATCCTTCGACCGGCGGCGAATCGGACGGTGAATATTATCCGCGCACAGGCGGTCCGTTCGGCTTTAACGGCGCGTTTTGGTACGCGCGGGTGAGTGCTAATTTCTAACGAGCGATCTAAGCGCCGGTCCTGGAAGGGATCGGCGCGCCTTTCGATCCCTTCCCAGCGCGCTGGGCGAGTAGAAGCGGGCACGGTGTCAGACAAGACCGTCAGCCGGCTGCCAAAACGCTTTCATGATAAAGGCGTGATTTCCTTAAGTCTTTACCATCACTCATTGACCCTCGCCGGAATATGTAGTGTCTTAGACTTGCGCCATGGCCAACATGCGCATGCAATCTTTGCACCAGTCCATCCTGCTTGGGTTCGCGGCGCTAATCATGGCCGGCTGCTCGAGCGAGCGGGTTCATGAAAAGTTGCAGCGCTCGAGCGATAGGGTTCAAGAAAAGCTCGAGCCCACCGAGCGGGCCTTGCAGCCCACCGTGAGCGCCGTGGAGTGCGGGGGCGATAGCGTGTCGGCGGCCATCGCAGCCTGCAGGGCGCAAGGGGGTCATACCGGGCACTGCGCGATCGTCGCGACTAATGCGGGAGTGTCGGGCGCGACAGCCTGCTACACCTACGCCGCACAGGTCAAAAAGCGCCGCGAGCAGTTGGTGGGACAAGAGGACCAGTTGGATGCGCATATCCGTTATCTCGAGGATGTCAATCGAGACACCGAACGGCTGAACAGCGAAATCAGCGGCAAAATAGCAGAAGTGACCGCTCGAACGGACACGGCGGTGGATTCCCTCGCCAAGGGCGAAATGACGCAGAGGGAGCTTGACCAGTTACACGCCATTCTCGATCACGAAGTGTCCGCCGCGCAGCATCAGCTCGAGATGGTTTCGCGTGAGATGCAAGCGGCACAGCAATATCGTTCACGGCAACCTTCTGAGGCAGCGGCGAGGCTGGACGCGGAAATCGCGAGGCTGCAAGAGTTGCTGACGCAGGCGCAGCGCGACACCGGCGCCTTGGCCCTACAGCGACAACGGATTTAGGCCCATGCGGGGCACGGTGTCATCGATCGGGACCTTCCGGTGGCGGTTGGTCGCGATGGCTGCCTCATTGTTACTCGGCGGTTGTGTGTTCGACCAGCTGCAGCGCTCGAACGAAAACGACATCTATCGGGTGGAGCAAAAGCAGGCCGCCTTGCAAGCTGAACAAGACAGATCAGCGCGGCTGGCGCGCCAAGAGGACCTGTTGGCGGCCGAGTTGAGCGAGCGGCAAGTATCCTTGAAGGAACTCAACGATCGCGTCGAGACACTCCAAGAGCAAAATGGACATGCAATTGCCGGTAATGAATCGCAGCGCCAGGAATACCGGGCTTTGATTGGGCGCCTGTATCAAACCAATCAGCAGCTTGCCTCGCTTCAGCGGGGAACCGACGGCTCGAATGAGGAACGTCGCGAGCGCATCGATTACTTGAAGTCACAAATCAAGGCGCAGCTCGAGCTTCTTTTGCACTGATGTGCAAGCTTAAAATGGCAATGCTGCGGCACGGCCTCCTTTATCTTTTAAGCATCGCCACCGTAGGCGCGACCGCACTGAGCGCAAGCCATGCGGCGGATATGGCTGTGGATCCCGACGCGTTGGAAACGCTGCGCAAGCAGGGCGTTAATTTCCCGCCCGATGGTGCTTCCCCGTCGACGGTAACGGCATTCAAGGCCTATTTGAGAAATAAGGATGCCTACGCCGATTACCTAACGCGCGACGAATTTTTGCGCTACAAGCAAGTTCAACAAGAGAAATACGCCGGCATCGGCCTGGAATTGGAACGGGACCCGCATGGCGCAGTCATCTGCTATCCCGATCGGCTGGGACCGGCGGGGAAAGCGGGCGTTGCGGCCGGCGACCGGTTGGTGGCGGTGGATGGGCAGCCGATAGAAGGATGGGCGCTGCCTTCGGTGGTAGCCAAGGCTGCCGGAAGCCCTGGATCGACGCTGGCGATCGAAGTGCAAAGGGGTGCCAGTCGCCATCGCTTCAGCATCATCCGTACACAACCCTTGGGTCAGAGCGTGTCGGCGCAGCGTCAGGGCGGGCGCCTCGTTTTGCGCATCGCCTCGTTTACTCCCAACACACGCCAGGAACTTGAGTTCGAACTCTTGCATCTCAAGCCGCGAGAGGCGTTGGTACTCGACTTGCGAGGCAACCGCGGCGGAGATCTTAATTCCTCGATCGATTGCGCCATGTTGTTCTTGAACAAGGGCCAGGCAGTGGCCTCGGTGAGGCGAAATGATGGAGTCCATCCTTTTGCCAGCGCGATCACCGGCCGGTGGCATGGCCGCACCGCGCTGCTGTGGCAGGATGCGCAAACGGCGAGTGCAGCCGAAGTCTTTATTGCCGCCCTCACGGAAAATAACCACGGCACCTCGATGGGCCGAAAAAGCTTCGGCAAGGGTACCGAGCAAGACCTGTTTGTCTTGGGCTCGGGTGCCGCCCTCATCGTAACCACCGGTTTCCTCGTCACGCCGGGCGGCCACGACATCGACGGGCGCGGCATTGAACCGAATAAGGCGCTGCCGGCAGGCGCGGAGCTGCGCACGTGGCGCTGATCGGCCGCATCATTCACGGCAACCTGCGCATCACGGGTCTCATCGGCAAAGGCGCCATGGGATTGATGCTCTTGGTGGAGAACGTCGAACTGCCCGACCGAAAGTACGCCGTCAAAGTGTTGCGCAGTCCCATTACCACCACGCCTAAATTCCAAGACCGATTCAGCGAAGAGGCACGCAATCAAGCCGGTCTCGATCATCCCAACATCGTCCGGGTTCACGACTATTTCCAGGAGGCGGGGCGCTACTTTCTGGTCATGGACTACGTGGACGGTCAATCCCTGCAGCAACAGATCAGCGAGCGCGGAAGATTGGAGGAGAGCAGAGCGATAGAAATCCTCGATGGGGTTCTGCAGGCCCTGGATTGCGCGCATAGCCACGGCATCATTCACCGCGACGTCAAGCCCTCCAATATTCTCATCGACGGCACGGGAGCAGCCCGCTTGACCGATTTCGGGATCGCGGTGCGCGCCGGCGGCATGCGTTTGACGGGCACCGGCACGACGGTCATCGGTACCGCGGAATACATGAGCCCCGAGCAGATTCGCTCGCCGTTACAGATCGATCCAAGGAGCGATGTGTATTCCTGCGGCATCGTGTTGTTCGAAATGTTGACGGGCGATGTGCCCTTCCGCAGTGACAGCGATTACGCGATTTCTCAGCTACAGGTGACGGCGACTCCCCCGGATGCGCGCTCCCTCAATCCGGCCGTCTCCAAAAGAGTGGCGCGCATCATCGCCATGGCGCTTGCCAAGGATCCGCGCGATCGGCCGCAAAACTGCCAGCAATTCCGCCGCCTGCTGGCCGGCACGGTCGATCCGCCCTTTGCATGGAAACCTCTTGCCTGGGTCGCGGCGGCGGCAATCATGAGTGTTGCCGCTTATACGGCGGCACCTTACCTTCAGCGCGCCATCTCTGCATCGGGTCAGGCGTCCGATACGTCGCAGGCGCAGGAGAGCGCGGCGGCGGCCATTCAAAGTATCGCGCTCCTGTGCCGGGAAAACAGCGTCAAACTCAAAAAGGAGGAAGGCAAAAGGATGGCTGAGCGGATACCCGATTCGGCCGTTGCCGAAAGCTTCTTCAAGCAGACCGAAGAAGCCCAGAGGAACATGGCGGACTTTGCACAGCAATACAATCGCAGCCTGAAGGTATTGGCAAAGCTCGATGAGCCGGCCCTCAAGCGAGTCTTGCAAGCCAGGGCCACCAACTCGGAGCGAGCCGAATACGTAAGCCGCGTTGCACGCGATGCCGAGTCGATGAAATCCTCGCTTCGTGACGTCGATGCCGGCCGCCTCGCGACGACTTGCGGAGGCTTGGCGCTGCCGCGATGACGGTCAGAAAGGCTGTTGCCGCGCCGGCAGGCTTACGCTTATCAGGCATCATGGACATCGATGTGGTCTAAAAGAGCCAACCCAGCCCGTGTCGCGGGAGATGCGGCAGGTTACGGTCTGCGCTTCCTGCGCCAGCACCTGTGGCGTATCGCGCTTTGGTTTTTCTGTTTGCTGCTGCCATTGTGGGGATTTGCCGCATTGGTAGGTGAAATGCACGAAAAGGCGGTGTTTCCCTTCGATGCGCCGATGCTGACCTGGCTGCATGGGCTGGCAACGCCGGCGCTCAATCACTTCTTCGTTCTGATCAGCCTGGCGGGCTATCGTCGGGGCGTGGTGCCGCTCGATGCCGGCATCCTCATTTTGCTGGTGGTACTCAGGCGATTTCGCGACGGCTTGTTCTTCGGCATCGCCGTCATCGGGTCGGCGGTCCTCAATATCGTCGCAAAGAATCATTATGCGCGCTTGCGCCCGGACCTGTGGCTGTCCATCAGGCCTGAGACTACCTATAGTTTTCCCAGCGGCCACGCGATGGGCTCCATGACGCTTGCCATGGCGGTGATCATTCTGTGCTGGCCGACGCGAGCGCGCTGGCCGGCGTTGATGTTAAGCGTTATTTTCGTATTGCTGGTCGGAGTTTCACGGGTCTATTTGGGGGTGCACTTTCCCTCCGACATCTTGGCGGGATGGACGGCGGCGATAGCATGGACATTTGGAATGTACAGCTTGGTAGATCGAAAGGCGCCGCCACCCCCGCCGACGGCGGCGCCCAACAAGGATGCGGTCGGGCAATCCTGATGCCACCTTGGCGACCAGGCTCGCCAGACCCTCTGAATGTTCCATTTCTGTCGATTTCGGCCGCTTTCGACAGTGACTGGGAGAGCATCGCTTGCGCAAAAATATTCCCGCACCGTTGTTGTGTGCATGGAAGCCCGGGCGCAATGGCCGTTTATTTTCTTCATCTCAAGAGCTTCTCCAGAGCGAAAGGAAGTCGCATAACCCACGCCGCCGCATACCGCGCCGGCGAGCGCATTCGCGACGAGAGAACAGGCGAGTCCTACAACTATTCGCATCGCGAGGATGTGGTTGGCAAAGGCATCGTGCTGCCTAAAGAATTAGCCGACCGTCCCGATGTGAGCTGGGCGCAAGATCGGTCCACGCTGTGGAATGCGGCCGAGCGAGGCGATCGTCGAAATCTGAGGGTGGGCAGAGAAGTGCTGATTCTCCTCCCTCCGGAACTCAACCAGGCTCAACGCCACGCTTTGGTGCGCCGGTTCTCACAAAATCTAGCGAACAAGTATCAAAATGCGGTCGACTTCGCGGTGCACGAGCCCCGCGCCGGAAGTGACAAGCGTCATCATCATGCACATTTGCTCATGACAACCCGGCAGGTTACCCCGGAAGGCTTCGGTGCGAGAACCACGCTGGAGTTGGGGGGCAGAGAGCGGCACGTGCTGGGCCTGGGGCCTTCCAACGATTTATTCCTGATTCGCGAGCGTTGGGCGCGAGTCGCCAATGAGGCGCTGCGCGATGCGGGGCTGACGGCGCGCATCGATCACCGCAGCTACCGGGACCAAGGGATAGACCGGGAACCGAAGCCCGTGATTCCACAGAGCATCTACTACCAGGAGAAAAAGCAGGGCTTGAGTAGCGCTGCCGGCGATGACATCCGCGCGAGATATCGCGAGCGGGTCGAGGCTCGAAGCGCGGGACGCGACGCGCTAGAACGCGTGGTAAAAAGACAAAATGCCGAAGCGCATCAGCGGGCGAGCGCTCGCGCCCTTGAAATTGCGATGACGGACAGAACTCTAGCTCGCGGCGCGCTGACCCGAGAGGAGCTGAATGCAAAGCGGCGCGAGCGGTATCGGGATAACCCGGCTGCCTTGAGCCGAAAGCAGCGCGAACACAGCAAAGCCTTGCTCGACACGGCCCGTCCCCATCGCGAGGTGCGCGATCGGGATAAACCCGCGAACGCCTGGCTCGCCTACCGGGAGCGCTCCAAGGGCGCTGGGGATAACGTTGTTAACAAGTGGTGGCTGCAGTTCAAGGATCTGCGCCATCAGGAGACGGCGGTCACGAAACGAGTAGATCGCGCTCTCGATTCCGCAGTCCGTGGCACCGATGATCGAGAGAGCGAAAAGGAAGCTAAGAACATCAACCGAAGTCGAGGGATGGAGTATGAATAAAATGGATGAGGTGCCGTTGCAGGAACACTTTGAGGTCGAAGCGGGCATCGCCTCCAATAAGGCCTATGTAGCTGCCGCGCAAACCACTTGCGTGCATTGCAGCGAAATGATGGAGGTGATCTGCATTCATTGCCAAACAGGGATTGCCACCGAAAGCGGTGATTCGATGACTGGCTGCACGGTCTCGAACATTTTGGTGATGGATGCTGCACTGGCGGCACAGCTCGAGGTATGGCCGTACTTCAAGCCGATCGAGTTTGGCAGCGCGGCCGGCCATTACGCCAATCACTGCCCTCATTGCGGTGCAGCTCAGGAAGATTATCTTCTGCACGATGAGCCGGGCGACGTTTTTTTTGGTCTTTCGCAGGGAGGCCGGCGGGGCATTGAATTCATACCCTTAGTGGGGTCGGTGCAAATGAGCGGCGATTACACCTGCGAATCTTGATTCTCGTCAAGGAACCGCTGCGAATGTCAGAGACGGATTACATTGACTTCAACCGGCGGGGGATGCAACTCATCGCGCTCGCCATCCACTATGAACTATCACCCATGGAGAGAAGTTATGCGCTTGAAATTGCCCATCGCAGCCGTGGCCCTCGGCTTGATTGCCATCGGCTGCTCTGAACAACAAAATCCACGCCCTTTGTCGCCAGGCACCCCCAATGCGACTGTCACGCCGACACCGCAGCCTTCCTCGACCGCACCAGACGGCACGCTCAACGCGCCACCCAGTGCAACCACTGCTCCCTCGCAGCGCGCGGCGCCCGATTCCCAGCGCTAGCCTGTTTTTTGGGTCTCTAAGCGGGGCTTGTCGCGACTCAGTATCCAGAGTGCACCCGGCAACGCCGTGAAGTCGGCAATCAATGCCAGGATAAAGGCCGATGCTGCCACGATGCCGAACTGGCGCATGGGGGGCAAGTCCGATAGCGCGAGGGCCAGAAAGCCGCTGGTGTTGATGAGGGTGGCGAAGAGTATCGGACGTCCGGCGGTGAGCATGGCGTGCTCGAGCGCGATGCCCGTGCTGCCGCTCGAACGGCCTTCCTGCAGATGATAAAAGAAATGCACCTGATCGTTTTCCGTGGCGCCGAGCACGGTGGAGCCGATCAGAATGGTGGCGATGTTGAGGGGAATGTGCGCGATCCGCATGACGATGAACACCGACAGAATGGCGAAAAAGGATGGAATCATTGTCATGAGCCGCGCCGCAGGACTGCGAAACACCACGAGAAACGCGCAAAAAATTACGCTGGCCGTAATGGCGAAGCTTTCGGTTAAGGTGGGCAGCAATCGTTCGGTGATGTCGCCCGACAGTACCCCCTTACCCGCCAATTGGCCGCGCACATTGAGGAAGTTGGGATCGCTGGCCTTCGCCTCCTCCCAGGTCTGCTCAATGAACTTACGCATGGCGCCCGCGGCTCCAAACACTTCGCCGCGCCCGCGGATGCTCAACCGTACGCTGGAAAGATTGGCGACATCGACATAGTTGCGCGCGCTCGGTTCGCTCAAGAGCACTTGCTCCAGATCCGCGGCGAGCTTTCGCCACTCCTGCGGCGATGCGGGCAGTTGATTGGAACCGGATGCGATATAACGTGCCCATCGCAGCACGGAGGTGGGGCCTTCCACGGCATTGGTTCCCGGGTGCCGTTCGAGCGCCTGTGCGAGCCGATCGACGCTGCGTAGAAACTCGGGATCCAAGGCATGGCCGGGTTGTGTTTGCAGCCACAAGTCATCGACGTCCAAGCCGTTGGCTTCTTCGAAGCGGCGCGTATCCTGCGCAACGCGCTCGTGGGGATTGACGTAGGTGAGCGCGTCGGTCTCGAGCTGCAATGGCGCAAGCTTGCCGGGAATGCCGAATAGCGAGGCCGCGCCGCACATCATGACAACGACCGCGCCCGCCACCAGCCACCAGCGGTAACGCCGCGTCGCCGGCACCAGCACGTTCACCAGCGCGGCAAACCACCTACCCTCAGCGACGGCACCGCAGTTTCGCGGCGCTCGCAGCAGCGACTGCAGCGAGGGAAACAACGTGAAACAGCTTATCCATGCAATGATCAATCCGCCGGCTGTCCACAGCCCCATTTCCCGTACCGGCCGAATATCGGAAATGGCGAGGGCGGCAAAGCCCACCGCAGTGGCGAACATCGAGGCGGTACAGGGCAGAAATTTGTTGGCGAGGGCGCGCGCGTGATGCTCACGAAGACTCGCGCCATCTTCCGGCTCGATGTAGCGCGAATGAATGTAGACCAGGGTGGCGGTGGTCGTGACCATGATGGTCAACGGTACCAAGGTGGACACCACGCTGTTGGTCCAGCCGAACAGGTACCCCAGTCCGACGCCCATGGCCACCGTGGAACCCAGCGTCAGAATGATGGCCGCCAGTGCACGCCAGGAGCGGTACACGATGAACACCAGCGTCACCAGAAACATGCCGAACAGCGGCATGAACTTGCGAGTAGAAGCGCCGGTTTGCTGCTCAAGCCAAGCATCGAGCCAGGGCGCACCGACGCGTCGTACCGCCGTGAACGGGTGACCCGCCGCATCGAGCGGCAGGACCAGCGTGTCGATGGCCTGCAATGCTTGATCGCGCTCGGCCGGCGTATTGACATTCAGCTCGAGCGCGATGCCCACATAATGATCGCCCATGAGTCCCGCGCGACGGAAGAGAGCCGTGCCAGTGGCGAACTTGCGCAGTGTCTCGGCATTGTCGGGCGTGATGGTTGCGGGGGGATTGCCTCGAAAGTATATGGTCAGAAGACTATGCGCCTGAACCCGCGCTACTTTGTCGAGCGCGAGTTCCAGATCATGGGCGCCCTGCAGCACCGGGGGTGTGAACGGGTCCGGCGCTTCGAGCATGACGAGTGCATGCTCGCTTTCGGGAAACACGTGCTCGAATTCCCGGGTCGCTTGCGCCACCGGATCGCCGGCCACGATCAGTCGGTCGATGGAAGAATCGGTGGGGATATGCGCGGCGCCGTAAATGCCGGTCAAGGTCAGAAGTAAAAAGGCGCCGAGAATCGCGGATCGAGCCTCGAGCACCTTGCGGAATAATTGCAGCATTCGAGGTGAGACGAGCATGCTCATCGCTTGGCGCCTATCGACTTTGAGGGCGGTAATGATAGCCTGTCGCCATGAGTTCACTCATGTCCGCTGCAGTGGCGACGTTGGTATTTTGCGCCCCGGGGTATCCCGGCGGCGCGGGCGACGCGCAGCCTTTCGTCGATCAATTCGCGAAGGCGACTGCGGCAGCCGCCGGTTGGAATCCGGACAGTCTGGCCGCCGTCTATGACCCGACCGAGGAGGGGGGACTTGCGAAACTGCGCGACCGAGAGTCGCTGTTGACCTTCGTGCCGTATGCCTTTCACGTGCAGCATGGTTCTGAGCTGCATTTGTCGCCGCTCGCGCAAGCGGATGTCGCCGGCGTCGGTACGCAGGAGCGGTGGACGCTGGTGGGCAAGGCCGGCACAGCGGTGACGGATGCGTCATCGCTCGAGGGTTACACCATATTGAGCACCGCGGGTTACGCACCCGAGTTCGTGCGGCACGCGGCGTTGGCGGCGCTGGATTTGTCAACGAATGTCAAGATCGAATCCACCGGCCAGATTTTAAGCGCCCTGCGCCGCGTGGCGTCGGGTGAACCAGTGGTGGTGCTACTCGATCAAACTCAGGCGGCGGCGCTCCCGAGCCTGCCTTTTGCCGCGCAGTTAAAGTCGCTGGTGCAATCTCCACCCGTGCCCGTGGCGCTCATAGAAGTGGTGGACTCGCGTATGCCCCCGTCGCGCGCCAAAGCCGTTCAGGCAGCACTATTGAAGTTAAACTCGGTGAAGGACGGCGCCGATGCTCTGTCAGCCCTCCGGCTAAAAGGCTTTACGTTGCCGCAGTTACCGGCCAACGCGCCGAAGCCGTGAAGCGCTGCCTTGCCGTGGCCATATTGGCCTCGAGCATGGTGGCGTGCAAAGCGCCGCCGCTGCGCACCGGTACCGTGCCTTCCTCCCTGTCCGTCCATGAGTTGGCCGCGGCCATCGAGGCCGACGCACGGCGCAGCGATATGGAGACTGATTCAACGGTCCGCGAGCGCCTGGCTGCGGACGCGGCGAGCTACGCTCAAGCGTGCATCTCGCGCTCCCCGCAGTCGGCGGCGTGTCTTTACTATCGTGCAATTGCGCTCGGCCTCGATGCGAAGGCGCATCCCTTGCACGCCAGCGAGACTTTGAAGTCCATGCTGGCCGCACTGGACGGCGCGGAAGCAGCCGATGCCACGTACAGCCAAGCGGGTCCTGCCCGCGTCAAAGCGCTGGTGCTGAACAGAGCGCCAGGCTGGCCGTTGGGGCCGGGCGATGCAGAGGCCGGTTTGGCGGCCGCGCGTCGAGCCGTAGCACTGGCGCCCTCGTATCCGCCTAACCTGTTGGCGCTTGCAGAGGCACAGGCGAAGAACGGCGATAGTAATGGTGCGCGCGCGACGTACGCGCGCGCGGGTGAGTTGAGCCGCGGGTTGCCGCCCGGAGCGGATCGGGACGGGTGGCTGCGCGAAGCGGAGCAGGGGTTGGCCAAATAGCCTCACGGAGGCGAGCATGGAAGCTGCGGTGCGAGATGACAAAGTACGCGTGCGGGAATATGAACTGAAAAAGAAGGGAAGCTGAAGCGAAGTTCAGCAATACATGTTCAGCCGTCGAGGGGGGTGCACATGAGCAGGTTGGCAAAGCACAGGTGGAGCGTTGCGGCGGTGCTGATGGCGACAGCGCTGTGTGGCTGCATCAGCGGAAG
>JANYAD010000084.1 GCA_025355165.1 Gammaproteobacteria bacterium
GGTTACGGTGGAGCCGACTCCGCCCGCGTTCTGGCCGCGAAGAGTGACCCGTGTTATGCCCGGCTGGTAGTTCGTCAGCGATAAGCCAGGCACTTTTGCTTGCAGATCCTCGAGGCTGACGAGCTGCTGCTTCTGCAGATCCTCCCCTGTGATGGCGGTCACCCCCATCGGCACATCATGCAGCCTCTCCTCGCGTTTCTGGGCCGTCACCACAATCTCCTGCATTGGGGCGTTCGCAGCCTCTGCGCGCTGATCCTCGGCGCGCGCGATCGAAATGGGTGTAAAGGCCGCGGCAACGGCACAGGACGCGCAAACCAAGCGCTGCAGAGGCAGAGAAGCAAGTAATGGTATACGCATGATCATGATCCCCTGTGTCTCCGGAATTCGGCCTGAAGTCGAAGTGGCGGCCCCTCAGTGTCTTTGTAGGAAAAGGCCTGTATCCACATATGACAAGAAAGTTTCTACATTTGCAAGTTTTTTTCCAACCACACCTCTTTGCAGTAATAGTGAGTTATGCCAAAAAACCGAACCCGCCCGGGCCGCGCAGGTCTTTGATTGAGCGGCCATCCGCCCACCCCTTGCGTCCCCAGACTCGGAAGGTGCTGAGAACGCTGCGGCGCAAGCACGTTGGACGCTCGCGCACGTAGCGTCCGCAAGGATGGCGTAAACTCTTGGCCATCTCGACATCAGGATCTTTGCGTGCTGAGGTACAGCCCGTTAAGTACCATGGGCTTGCGCCAGCGAGCGCGCGTACGGGAGTCGATGCCGAGGGAGGGAGTCAATCGTTGCGCGCGACATATCCGCGCTGGCTAGTCTTCCATTCATGACCCGGAGGTTGGGTTGTGTGGGCCACCTCGAGCGCTTTTCGGAAACTAAATTCTAAAGAGGGCCCGCTTCGCTGTTGGTTGCATTTTTACCGCGTCGCCCTTGCGCAAACTCCACCGCATACCCATCGGGATCAAATGCGGTCATGGAGCGTTCCCACGGTTCATCGTGTGGAGGTTCATGGAAGCGCACGCCGCGGGCGAGCAATTGTTTGTAAAGTTCATCAAGATCATCGGTGCTGAACTCGATATGGATAGATCGCTTTTGCAGCGCTGTTGTTTCCTCGGCTCCTTCTGCGGCCGCCCGACAACTCGAAAGTAGGCCTATCGTTCCACCAGCGGTGTGGCCGTTGATTCTTATCAGGGCGAAATCAGGCGCCGCATTGATCTCCACCGTTAAGCCTAACCTTTGGCCATAGAAATCCAGCGAACGTTCAATATTAAGTACGGTAAGTGTTAGACCTTCGAATCGGTAACTCGGTACACTCATTTTGATCTCAAGTAAGGAGGGATTCCCGCTCAAATGACCTGTCGGCGGGCGTTGGGATCACTTGCGTCGCGGGCGAGGTGTTGCCCGCAGTCGGACCGCGGGTTGCAAAGTGCCGCTAAGTCGTCTTGGCCTTTTGCTAGCGAGCGCACCGCCTACTGCGGCGATCAACTGGCTCTCGGTCCCGGAACAAACGCCCAGCACCCGGCACGGAACATCAGAGGCCCTCACGTATGCATGCCCCATGGCGCTGTCGAGATAAATTGAATCTCCCGCTCGCAGGCGCACCGGAGCGTAGATGCTGGTGTATACGTCGAGCTCGCCTTCGAGTACATAGACGTATTCCTCGCCCGAGTGGCGTACCAACTCGCCAAATTCCTCAAGGCTGCGAGCACAACTCTCCACTACGATGGGGATAAGACGTTTATTGAGCAACTCTGCTGCGTGATATAGATGCGCGTAGTTTCTTGATTTGATTGATTTGCCCTCACCGGCGCGGGTAATGCTGCGTCGACCTCCGGATACCGGATCCGCGCTATCGGGAGCCCCGAACAGGCGCGAGATATCGACTTCGAACGCTGCACTCAAACGCAAGAGCTTGTCATATGTTAACGAGATCCTGTCATTTTCAATCTTCGACAGGCTTGACACCGGATAGCCCGCGCGGCGGCTCACCTCCGCCAGGGTCCAACCTCGCTCGATCCGTAGAGCTTTGACGATGGCACCGGGCTTTGCTGGCGTTCGGCCCGCCGGCGTATCGGATGACGGGCGTGGCTTCATGATTCTTTCGCACTCCTCCTCATTGGCTACTCTAAACGTACTAGGAGGCGGATGTCACGCCCGAGAAGCTAGTTGTAATTTCAGAATACAATTATCTTCGAGAAACAGGTCTCCGCTAGAAGCGGTACATTCGGGGCACTAAAACAGAGCAGACTTAGTATGTTGGATGGAAAAAATGTTGCCGCGAGACTTCACCCCCAACAGCCATTAGCTGCCTTTCGACTTGGAATCCAATTTGCTCGTGAGCGGACAATTTGGCTGCCGGGTCTAAGGTGCGCACGAGCCTTTGAAGTCGAATTGGTAGACTAAGAGCGTGGACAATCTAGCCAATAAAACTGTCCGCGGATTCACGCAACTAATCACGGTCTTGGCAATTCTTCTTCTGGCTCCAGCATGGACACTCGATTATTGGCAGGCGTGGGTGTACTTGTTTGTCTTTGCCGCATCAGCCGCGTTGATTACCACATATCTATGGAAGAACGACCCGAAGCTCCTCGAGCGCCGAATTTAACGCGGGTCCGGGAGCCGAGAATGAAAAAAGCCAAAAGTTGGTACAGCTTCTAGCGTCCTTCGTATTCATTGGTGCCATGGTCCTTCCGTCGCTCGATCATCGGTTTTTTTGGTCAGCGGTTCCGTTGACAGTAGTGGCCGCGGGCGACCTCCTGGTGGCGCTCGGATTTCTCATCGTCTTCCTTGTGTTTAAGGAGAATACGTTTACGGCGGCAACGATTGCAGTGACCCCTGACCAAAAGGTTGTTACGACAGGGCCCTACGCGGTAGTTCGTCATCCCATGTATACAGGGGCGCTGGTCATGCTCTTTGGTACACCTCTTGCGCTTGGATCATGGTGGGGACTCCTGATGTTCGTTCCGATGGTCCTCACCATCGCGTGGCGAGCTTGCGACGAGGAGCGATTTCTGCTCAACAATCTGTCTGGCTACAAAGATTACTGCCAAACGATTCGATATCGTCTGATACCGTTTGTTTGGTAGGGCTGATTTACCTAGCCTCGTCGAGGCGCGCTACCGAACGTCAGCTTTTTTGACTTTGAACGGCCGCTTTCCGAAGACGCCGAGGGCCGCCTTGGGTCGACAAGAGTCCGATGAATTCCCCGTGACCGGTCATTCGGCGCCGAAGGCAACTAGGCTGACCTCGACTTCGGCAATGCTGCGAACACCTACGGCTCCCGGTTGCGTGGCCATGCCAATTGCCGCGCAAAGTGATTGGCGCTGCACGACGCGACCTTCGCGCCGCAATCTTGGGCCACTATGTGGCCCAAGAGTAAGCGCGGGGCTGTCCTGCAAAGACTCTAAAACGCTGCGAAGGTTCGTGGA
>JANYAD010000088.1 GCA_025355165.1 Gammaproteobacteria bacterium
CATCATGCGTGATAAGCGCGGCGAGGTACGTTACGTCGTGGGCGTTACCTGGGACGTCACCAAAGATGTTTTGACCACCGAAATGCTCAAAAGCCGCGCGGAAGAGAACCGCCGCCTGGTCGATCAGGTCAACATCGCCACGGAGAGCGCCGGAATATGCGCCTGGGAGCTCGACTTGGTCTCGCGTCGCTACCTCTGGATAGAAAATCCGATAGAAGCGCTGACCTATGGTGCAAATGAGGACAAGCTCGACGTCGAGAGGCTCGAGGCGCTGATCCTGCCCGAGGATCGATCAGTCTTTCGGCAGGTCGTGGCGACCGCCATCGCCAACAAAGAGGATCGAATCGGTCTTCGCTATCGAGCCCGCGGCGCCGACGGCGAGGTCGTGCACATCCAGAACTTCGGTCGGATCGTCTTGGATGAACAAGGCGCACCCTCCCGGCTGCTCGGGGTCTCCTGGGATGTTACCGAGGAAGTCCTCGCCTCGGAGTTGCTGCGCAAGCAGACCGAAGCCGCGCATGCCGCGAGCCGGGCGAAGAGCCACTTTTTGGCGAACGTCAGCCATGAAATCCGCACACCCATGAATGGAATTATCGGTATGACGGGCTTGCTGATCGAGACGCAGCTGGATCGGACTCAGCGCGATTATGCGGAGACCATTCGCTCCAGCGCGGATTCCTTGCTCACCGTGATCAACGATATCTTGGATTTCTCAAAGATCGAAGCCGGCAAGCTGGAGCTGGAATCCATCGAACTGGATCTGCGCGCGATCGTCGAGGACGCAGGCTCCGCCATGGCCTTTCAGGCAGCGAGCAAGGGCCTGGAACTCATCGTCAGTGTCGAACCGAATTTAACCGGACGCGTGCTCGGCGATCCGCAGCGGTTGCGGCAATGCTTGGTGAATTTGCTCAGCAACGCCATCAAGTTCACCAAAGCCGGAGAAATTGTCATCGAAGTGCGCACCGAGCACGCCGCCGACGGTGCCCCGCTCACCTATTTTGAAGTCAGAGACACCGGGATCGGGATAGCAGCGAAAACGCTTAGCACTTTATTCCAGCCGTTTGTCCAGGCTGACTCCTCCACCACCCGGCATTTCGGCGGCACCGGTTTGGGATTGTCGATTGTGCGCCGACTGGTTGAATTGATGAGCGGCGAAATCGGCGTTTCCAGCGAAGTGGGCGTGGGCTCGCGATTCTTTTTCAGCGTGCCTTTGAAGCCCGCGGCAGCGATCCTCCCCGAGCGTCGCACGCTCGCCCAAGCCGCAGGGCGCATTCTTATCGTCGATGACAATGTGACTAATCAGCGGGTGTTAAGTTCGCAGCTTTCGCATGCGGGCTACCAGGTCACCACCGTCGGCGGCGGCGCCGCGGCCTTGGCTGAGCTGCGAAGCGCCACCGCTTCCGACCATCCCTTCGATATGATCATCACGGATTTCCAAATGCCCGATATGGACGGCGCGATGCTCGCGCAGCAGATCATCGGCATGCCGGAACTCGCCAGCACCCGATTGGTCATGCTCACCTCGCTCGATCGCCACGGTGACACGCCAAGGCTCGCCGCCCTGGGGTTTGCAGCCTACCTGACCAAACCGGTCAGGGTGCGCGAATTGCTCGATGCCGTTGCGCGCGTGATGAGCGGCGGGCCGCGCCAGTGGCAGATGGACACGCAACCCATGATTACGCTGAATATGCTCATGCAATCAGCAGCGCAGCAGCGCTTCGGCGGGCATGTACTGCTGGTTGAGGATAACTTCGTGAATCAAAAAGTCGCCGTCAGATTCCTCGAGCGATTGGGATGCACGGTGGAAGTGGCGAGCAACGGCGCTGAGGGAGTTCTAGCCTGCCAGGAGCGCCATTTCGACATCGTGCTGATGGACTTGCAGATGCCGGTGATGGACGGCATGACCGCGACGCGAAAAATTCGCGAGTGGGAGACATCGGGACACGTGCCAATCGTCGCGTTGACGGCAAACGCCATGACCGGCGACCGTGAACTGTGCGAGGCGGCGGGCATGGACGGATACCTGACCAAGCCCATCGAGGTGGAACGGCTGCGCAGTGTGCTCACCAAGTTCGGATTGGCCGAGAACGAGGCCGCGGCCCCTGCCCCCTTGGCGGCCGCCAAGACTATCGAAGCGTCGAGCTTGGGGCCGCCGGTGGATTTGTCAGGCTTTCAAAGAATCACGGACGGCGATCCGGTATTCGCACGCGAATTGATCGTTACGTTCCTGTCGAGCGTCGGTCAAACGCTTGCGGAAATAAGTTCCGCGGTTGCCGTGCTTGATCGGGCGGACCTGGGGAAGGCCACACATAAGCTCAAAGGCGCTGCGGCGAATATCCACGCACATGGGCTTAAATTGCTTGCCGAGCGGATGGAATCCGAAAGCGCTGCGGGCCATGCAAGCGCACTGCAACGATGCGACACGTTGATTCGCCAGGAATTTGAACGGGTCAGACAATTCTTGAGCGATGACTCGGTCGTGCCGCACCCCTCCCAAGCTGCGTCCTAATAACGCCAGCTTTTCAGATCCGCGCCCGCAGGTGCCGCATCCCGGATGCGCTTCAATATCAACGGCAGGTACTGAAAGTTATAGTGCAGGCGGGAATAGGCATTGGCTGCCGTCGGGTCACCATTCCAGCAATGCTCCGCCCGCTCGCCATACGCAACGCTGCCGCCGTAGGGCGGTTGAAGAGATTCAAGCCTCTCCTGACCGAAATACACCGAGTCCGTCAAATAATAATTATCGCCGTTGCCAACATAGATATGTATTTTCCCCTGCAGTTTGGGAGCCAGCCGCTGCCAATCGCGACCGATGATGTAGGACAGATCGAAATGCTCGCGCCAGTACGCCGCCACGGCAGGATCGATGACTCCGGTCACTTTGTCGAAAATGGGTTTCGGATAGCCATCTGCGCCAACAGGGCTAAATACCGCCTGCCAAACATCGTATTGGCCGCCCGAGCGGCTGCGATCTCCCTGCGTCAACTCCATATAATTCTCATCTCGCTGAGTCGCGAAGACCTCTCCTAAGTAGTTGCGGAAAGCGGGCCGCTCCACCCTCGCCGCCTCGCCGGTCAAGGTGTAAGCGTTGTTGTCCTTGTATAGGTTGATGATCGTGTAAGCCCGAAAATCTATCGGATCCGGACACGCGGCGAATGCTCCGTTATACATGTCCGGATAGAAGACCTGCGTGGCGAGGGCCTCCCAGCCGCCGGTCGACCCGCCATAGGTGAAGCGCGCCCAGCCCGCGCCGATGCCGCGGAATCGCCGCTCGATCTGCG
>JANYAD010000107.1 GCA_025355165.1 Gammaproteobacteria bacterium
AGGCCTGGTCGTGCTCGGGTGCAACATTCACGATCACATGGTCGGTTATATCTATGTGACAAGTGCCGCGTTGTTTGGGAAAACAGATGCCAGCGGTACCTTGAAATTCCAGAATATTAAAGGCGGAACGTACCAAGTAACGATTTGGAGCCCGTTCATTGCCGATTCGCCGACGGCGCTGATGCGAACTATGCGCCTCGATGCGCCAGAAGTTCTAGATACACGATTTCAATTGGCGCGGCCGCTACGTACCCACCCGCAGCCGGGCCCGCGACGTGGCGATTGGGAGTATTGATGAAGCTGGGGTGCTTGATTGCCTGTTTGCTGGTGGGCGTGTGGACTCAGGGTGCCTCGGCCGATGATCGGCTGGACGTGGTTGGTGCGCTCGACGTACGGTGGGTTCATGCGAGCGGCGAATTGTCGTACCTCAATGGCGGCCTCGGCATAACCCGCTTTGATCCGGAACATGAGGATTTCCGGCTGTCTCGCGCGTATCTCGCTCCGCGCTTGCGTCTCACGGACACGCTGACCTTGCATGCGGTCATCGACGCTTACGGGGATCATGACCGCAATCCGCTCGATTTCAGCGAATTCTGGCTGGACCTGCGCCCCTTCCCGACGAATCCGATCCGCTGGCACCTGCGGTTGGGTGCATTCCATATGCCGGTATCGCTCGAAAATCGCGGTACCGGCTGGAGCGACGTCTACTCAATTACGCCCTCGGCATTGAATGCCTGGACGGGTGAGGAATTCCGGACCATCGGCGCGGAAATCGAGGCGCGCTGGCTTGGTGCGAGTCAAGGATATCTGGGTGAGCTTGCCATCATCGGCGCGGTCTACGGGTGGAACGATCCGGCCGGAGCGTTGATTGCGGATCGCGGGTTTGCACTCACCGATCGGCCATCGACGCTGTTTGGCGGACTGGGGCGACCACCCACCACGTTCTTTCACGAGATTGATCGAAAACCCGGTTACTACGGCGGCCTCGCGTGGCGGCATCACGATCGGCTCGAAGTACGCGCGTTGCGCTATGACAACCGGGCCGATCCTGGAGCCTCGACGGCGGCGGGAGGGGGTGCATGGAGAACCCGCTTTTCAAGTTTTGGTGCCAGACTCGAACCCTCATCTCATTGGACATTCATCGCTCAGTATATGAACGGGGACACCGCGGTTGGATCGAACTTCGACGCTGAAGGGCAATTTCTCATGAACTATCGCGCCGCTTTTGCGCTGGCAAGCTATGAAGCGGGCCATGAAAGGTTAACAGTGCGTCGTGATGTGTTTGGAACCCACCAAACGAGCGGATTGTATGGGCTGCCGAGCAACCAAACGGGAAACGCATGGACGGCGTCTTTGACGCACGAACTGGGTATGCAGTGGCAACTCGCTTTTGAATGGATCCGCGCTTGGAGCCGGTTCGATCCTCGCGCTGAACTTGGCCTGCCCCCGGCGCTCCTGCAGTCCCAAATTCAGCTGGCGTTGCGTTATCGCTTTCGGTTTAGCACCTAGCCCGCAGAAGGATTTGAGGCTGGACATCGCTTAAGTTGCAGGCGAATCCGATGCTCCTTCCGGAGCCCCGCGCTTCAAGGCATCGGGCAGTGCTTTGCCGCTCTCGGTAAAAGACAGCGACACCGAGTTCAGGCAATGCCGCTCGCCGGTGGGCCGTGGGCCGTCGGGAAAGACATGGCCAAGATGGCTGCCGCATCGAGCGCAGACTTCCTCGACGCGGACCATTCCATAACTCGTGTCGCTGATGCGTTTGATGTGCGACTCATCGTAAGGCTGGAAGAAGCTCGGCCAGCCCGTTCCTGAATCAAACTTGGCACTGGATCGAAATAAGGGCAGGCCGCAATAGCGGCACGTATACGTCCCTTCCTTCTTGTTGTCGAGAAACACGCCGCAAAATGCCGCTTCGGTGCCATGTTGCAGCAGCACCCGACGCTCATCTGCATTGAGGCCGGCCGTGATTTCCCGCCGTTGACTGTCGGTGGGCTGCGCTAAATCAAATGCGGTCATGCATATTCTCCCTGTTCGGCCAGATCAGGCCTTGTAGTATGCCTGGGTACATCTTTTCGCAACCGAAGGGCTTCAGGGGGGCATCCTTGGCAGCCTCTTGGCCTCTTTCGGAGGCGGATATTGCGCGGCGTTGAGCTGCATGGCCAGAAAGGAGTAGTAACCCAATATGCCGGTCATATCGACCACGCCTTTGGCGCCGAACCGAGCCTTGGCGCGCTCAAAAGTCGGGTTGGAGACCTGTTTGTTTTTCAAGAGCTCGATGGAATAGTCATAGACGATCTCCTCATCCGGACTCATGGACGGGCGCCGGCCCTCGGCGATGGCATCGGCGATCTCCTGTTTGATACCGGCTTTGAGGGCGATCGGATAGTGCACCGACCACTCGAAGTCCTGCGTCCATTCGCGCGCTATCAGCAATATGGCAAGCTCGCTCAAATTGTTGCCGATCGCCGAATGGTAGCGCAGGTAGTCGCCCATCGCGCGCGCCTGCGACATCACTTCTGGACTATGCATGAGGGGTTCAAAGGGACCGAATACCGCCACTTTGCGTGCCGCCTCGAATTGCGCCGCAGCCTGCCTTTGCTCGGCCGTGTACTGCGCCGGCGGGATCGTCGGCAGCCTATCCTCACCCTGAGCGGCATAAGCGCTCAGGGTGAGCAGTCCGGTCAGACTCAAGACGGGTAAGTCCATTACGGGTGCTCCGCGTAATCCTTGACCAAGCGGTATAAAAATTCGCGACCCTCGAGCAGCGATTTGACCCCAACGTATTCGTTGAGTCCGTGGATGTTGCCAAGGTCGGGACCAAAGAAAACCGGTTCGACGCCGAAGGTGGGAATGCCAACGGCATTGGTGAACTCGCCGTCCGTTGCACCAGCCTGCAGGATGGGGAGCACCGGCACCCCAGGCCAGAACTGCGAAGCCAGCTTCTCGATGGGCATCATCACCGCCGGCGTGAGGGCGGGCGGCGAGGAGGTGGGGCCGCGTGTCTCGGGTGCACTTATCTTCACCGCCGGATCGGCCGCCAGCTCCTCGAGCTTGGCCCGGACCGCCTCGGTGCTGACGCCGGGGAAGATACGGCAGTTGATATTTGCACGTGCCCGCTGCGGCAGTGCGTTGGTGGCATGGCCCGCCTCCAGCATGGTCGCGACGCACGTGGTGCGCAGGGTGGCATTCCAGCTCGGATCCTTGGATGAGACCAGCGCGAGAGCCTGCGCATCAGCGGGGTTTTTCAAGAAAGCCGTCATGGCGTTCGCGGTTGGGGTATCCCCCTTCGCCGTCAGGATTTTTGCCATTCCGGTGAAGTAAGCCCGATTTGCGTCGGTGAACTGCGCGGGAAACTCGTATGCGCCGATGCGCGTCACGGCTGCGGCGAGATGATAAATCGCATTGTCTTTGATCGGGCGGGAGCTGTGTCCGCCCTTGTTGGTGACTTCGAGCCGGTAGTTCTGCGGAAACTTCTCACCTGCTTCAACATCCAGCGAAACACGGTTGCCGCTCGCATCCAGTTCGCCGGCGGCGCCCTCGTTCAGCGCGAATTCGGCGTCGATGAGTTCGCGGCGGTTGCGCGTAAGCCATTCAGCCCCGTTAAACGCGCCCGCAGTCTCCTCTCCGCACGTGAGTGCCAATTTGATCGCGCGCCGCGCCTTGTAATTTTCGTTACGGTAGCGAATTAGCGTATCCACCCAAATTGCCGCCTCGGCTTTATCATCGCTCGCGCCGCGCGCATAAAAGGAGCCGTTCTCCTCGATGAGCGAGAAGGGATCGCGCGTCCAGTCCTCGCGCTTGGCTTCCACCACATCGATGTGGGCCAGCAGCAGGATCGCCTTCAGTTTCGGATCCCGCCCCGGATAAACGGCCACCAAGCCTCCTTCCTTGGGATGATCCGGCGCCGCGAAGGGGTGCAAGTCACTGTCGGGAAAGCCTGCTGCCTTCAAACGCGCCGCCATGCGTTCCGCGGCAAGGGTGCAACTGCCCGCGGACAAAGTCGTGTTCGTCTCCACCAGTTCTTTATACAACTCGCGAAATCGCTGCTCACCCGCCGGCGTGTCTTGGGGCGGGGCGGCGAGAGCCGAGAGGGAGGCGAGGGAAGCGATTAAGGCGAACACACATTTCATGAAGGAGCTCCGTAAGTTTCAGTACTGTCAGCGTGCTTGATGGGCTTTGACTTTCTCGACATAGCGATCACGCAGCTCGGTCTGGCGGGATCTCATGTCAACTGGCCGGCCCGCGATCCAAACTTGCTCCGCCAAGGTCGATACTTCAAGCGGATCTGCGCTCCAAAGTACCAAGTCTGCGGTTTGGCCGACCGCGATCCGGCCATGGCTTGCACCCAGTCCGAAAATATCCGCCGGGGTTGAGGTGATCGCCGCGAGCGCGGATTCCCACGGCAGGCCGTGAGCAACCGCGTTGCCCGCGAGTTGGCGAACGAGTCTTGCTTGGGCCGTGTCGCCGCTGGAAAAGGCAATACGCACCCCCGCGCGTTCCAGGCGCGCGGCATTCTCAAGCGTCGCACCGAGGCGATCGAAGTCAGCCGGCAGATCGTTGAGCGGATTGAGAATGACGGCAACGTTAGCCTTCGCCAGCTGTTTCGCCACTAACCAGGCCTCATCGCCGCCCAGGATCACCGGACTCATGCCATTGCGTTTGGCAAATGCCACGACCTTTAAAATGTCGGCGGCGCGATCAACCTGGAACACAACTCGTCCACCGCTCAGGTAGTGGATCATTGCCTCTTTTCCGGCGGCGTGCAGCAATGCTCCTGGCATGGCGGGGCCTGCGGCGCGGGCTTCGTGAATGGCTTGCTCCAGCAGCATATATTCTGCGGCACGTGTTCCGCCCGCGCTCTTAGCCCCCGCTGCTCCCATCTGCACGAACAGCGAACGGGTACCCGGCAGGAGGGCCTCGTAACGCCCATCCAAGCTGACCGCCGCCCCCTGACCGCCGATGATGCTGTCCGCGGCGCTTGGCGCGAGCACCGCCCAGGTTACGCCTTCGATCCGAGTGATCGGCACGACAAATGAACGCGGGTTGTAGGCCAGCACAACATCGAGCTCCGGGCGCCACTGCTGGTTCCATTCGGGTGATTTGAAATTCAGGCCTGAATCGAGAGTCTGCGGCTCTTCCGTGATTTCATCGAGGCCGATCCCGCTCAACCCGCCAAAAAGTCCGGGGGTCAGTTCTTTCCCACCGGCCTCGACCACCGTGGCGTTGGCGCTGCCGTCTTGCGAACCGACTGCCACGATGATGCCGCCCCGTACCAGGACATCGGTGTTCTTGAGCGTTCCCCTGATCGAGGCGGTATGCACGGTTGCGCCGCGAATGAGAAAGTCTTGAGCCGCCGTTGGGTGTGCGGCCAGGACGCTGCCCGCTGCCCAAGCAATCAAATACACGTTTTTCACAACGGCGCCTCCGCGCTGTGCGCATCTAACAGAAAATCGGAGCGCGGTTTAACCGCTGGATGCGCGCGATCGAACTTCAGCGCCCCGTCGATGAACACCCATTCCGCCAGGGCATAAACACTGAACGGGTTGCGGTTCCAAATGACCACATCCGCCGCCTTGCCGGCCTCGAGGGTCCCAATGCGATCATCAAGCCCTAGCGATTTAGCCGGATTGGCCGTGAGCCAGCGGATGGCCCGCTCCGGAGTCACCGTGAAGCCCGCACGCTGGCCGTGCGCCATGGCCTTGGCCGCCTCCTGGTTCAGACGTTGGATGCCATCGGCCGAATCCGAGTGGACGATGGCGCAACCGTGTTCGGGAAAGTCAACCAAGGCTAAATTTTCCTGCACTCCGTCGTAAGCTTCCATTTTGAAGCCCCACCAATCTGCCCACATCGCTGCGCAAACCCCCTTGTCCGCGAGGCGATCGGCAATCTTGTAGGCTTCAACGGCATGGTGAAACGCCTCGATCTTGAATCCAAATTCGCCGGCGACATCGAGCATGGTTGCCATTTCATCCGAGCGGTAGCAGTGCATGTGCACGCGAATCTCTCCCTTCATGACTTGTGCCAGGGTCTCGAGCTTCAGGTCGCGCTTTGGAGGGCTCGGGGGCGTGAGATCTTTTTGCGCCGTTGAATCCTTATCCTTGGATTTTTTTAAAGACGCTTCGGTCCGCTCGGCCTTCTTTTTGTTGAACTCCGCCGATTCTCGCTGGTACTTGTCCCATTGCTGCTGATAGTCCTGCGCATCGGCGAAGGCCTGGCGGTATCCGGCGACATTACCCATGCGCGTGGATGGGGCTTGGTGCTTTTCGCCATACACGCGCTTCGGATTCTCGCCGCATGCCATCTTGAGACCGTAGGCCGCACCTGGAAACTTCATGGCCTGGTAGGTCGCGCCCGACACATTCTTGAGCACCACCGAGCGGCCCCCGATCAGATTCGCCGATCCCGGCAGAATTTGCAGAGTGGTCACTCCCCCTTCGAGCGCGGTCTGAAAGCCGGGATCCTGCGGCCAAACCGAATGCTCGGCCCATACATTGGAGGTGACGGGACTGGTAGCCTCGTTTCCATCCTCGAGTCCTTTCACCGACGGGCTGGCGTATACCCCCAAGTGCGAGTGAACATCGATCAGACCGGGGGTGACCCATTTGCCGCGGGCATCGATGACCCGCGCCTCAGGCGGCACATGCAGTGCGTTGCCTATTGCCTGGATCCGTCCGTCCGCAATCAACACATCGGCACCATCGAGGCGCTCACCGGTCCCCGTCAGAATGGTCGCGCCTTGGATCAGTGTTGGCGTGGCGGCCGGCACTTCATACGTGGATGGGAAGGGTTCGGAGGCACAGGCCGTGGCGACGGTCAAAGCCGCTGCAGCGAGCGCTGCGGCGTGCGATAGCATAGTCATAGGTTTTGGACCATCCGGTTTTGTTGTGAGCGGTTTCGCGCAATCACCGCACGAAGTTCTCGGCCTCGGCGCTCGAGCCGGTCCGGCCATGCAATGGACACCTTTGCACCCAATCCTCTCAAGCGGCCAAGTGATCGAGGGGGGAGGAGGCCAACAATACATCCGCGGCCGCTCGCAAGCCCTCTCGATCCTCGTCGTCGAATCGTGCCAGTACCGGGCTGTCGACATCCAACACGCCGATCAGGCGCCCGCGCTGGATCAATGGCACGACGATTTCGGAACGCGAATCCGCATCGCAGGCAATATGACCTGGAAACGCATGCACATCCGGCACCACCAGAATTTCCCTGCGCTCGGCCGCGGTTCCACAAACACCCCGGCCGATCGCAATGCGCACGCACGCAACCTTGCCTTGAAACGGTCCTAATACCAGCTCGCGGCCGCGCAGAAAATAAAATCCCACCCAATTTACCTCGGGAAGCATTTGATACAGCAGCGCCGACATATTCGCCGCGTTGGCCAGGCCATTGTTTTCACCGGCAAAAAGCCCCGCCAATTGAAGCTTCACTTGCCGATAAACGGCGGCTTTGGACAACCTCGGATCCGATTCTACGATGTGCATGGCAGTGAGCTTAAATTTTCAGCCGGTAAAGGCGCTGAGCCGTGCCGCTGAACAAAGCTCTCTTCTCATCGGCCGAGCAGTGCTTCGCCAATACCTTGAAGGCATTCCATAACACCGAGTACGTGCAGCTGCCCATATCGACCGGAAAGTTGCTCTCGAACATGCAGCGAGCCGCGCCGAATAATTCGATGCACGTTTCGATGTAGGGTTTCCACTCGCTAGCCAGCTGCACCGAGGAAGCGGGAGGAGACTGCAGAAATGACGGAAAATTGCAAAAAGCCATGCCTAAGCCTCCCAGCTTTACCGCCACGTTGGGAAGTGACGCCAGCGTGGTCATGTTGCCCCGCCATAGGGGAAATCGTTGCTCGCGTTTGCCCTGATATCCGGCGATTCCAAGCGGGGTGCCCACATGATCCAGGATGATTTGCGTATCGGGAAATGCCCGCGCGAGCTCGATCAAATCAGGAAGTTGCGGCTCCAGGAGCCACGCATCGAAGGACAAGCCGTATTTGCCGAGCTGTGCGAAGCCCTCGCGGAAAGCGTTGGCTTTGAATAAGCCGGCCCCGTGTCGCACCAGCGGTCCCAAGACGTTGGAGTCCGGATCGTAAGAGCCGCTGTGGCGGATACCGCGGAAACGCTCACCACCCGCCCTCACGTGCGCTTCCAGCACATCGCTGACCACCGCGCCTGCGGTGAGATCGACATTGCCCACGATGCCGGCGCACGACCGCGTCGGCCCGTAGGTGCCGCTGGCACACATTGCGGCGATGCCGTTGACGAACTCGGTTTCTCCGACTGGCTTGAACACATCGGGACCGTCCGCGCGATGCATGGCTCCGCACTGCACGAATACGGTGGCGCGCACGTTGTGGCCGGTTTCGAGGTCCGCCTGAAATTCAGGCAACAAATAGGTCGGCGCGCGCCGAATGACAATTTCAAACCCATGCAAGGGGGCCGGTCGGTTGGCAAAAAGCGCCGGCGGCCAATCCCACAGGTGATGATGCGGATCGATGATGGGCAGATCCGGTTCCAAAACGGGTTCGGTGGCTTCGCTAATCGTCATTCTCATTTCTCCGCTTAGCTGCCGTATTCTGCATGAATAGCTCGCGCACACGCCAGTAAAGTCCTACATGCTGTGCAGTCCGAAGGGGATAGCTATCGCTCAATCAGTACCTTACGGTAGAGTATATTGCCGGGCCACACGGACCCCGGCGTATTGCGCGGCGCCTTGATCAGCGTGGCGACACTGAGGTGAAAATGCTGCATCAAGCGAGCCGGCATCCGTGCTGACCGATCAAGACATTTATCTATTCCGCGAAGGGACGCACGCGCGGCTCTTCGACCAGCTAGGCTCTCGCTTAAGTGCCAGCGGCACCGGAGCGCGCTTTGCCGTTTGGGCACCGAATGCCGCCGAAATCTCGGTCGTCGGAGATTGGAACGGGTGGAATGCGGGCGCTGACCGGCTCGCGCCGCGCTCCGACGGTTCCGGCATTTGGGAGGGTGAGGCACCGGGCGCGAAGCGCGGACAGGCTTACAAGTACCGGATAAACTCGCGCGTGCGCGGCTATTCGGTCGAGAAGGCCGACCCGTTCAGTCTATATTGCGAGCTGCCGCCCGCCACCGCTTCGCGTTTATGGACGCTCGATTACACCTGGAACGACAGTGCCTGGATGGCGGCGCGGGCATCGCGCAACGCACTGCATGCGCCCATGTCGACGTACGAAGTGCATCTCGGATCTTGGCGCAGGAAGAACGGTCAGTTTCTCAGTTATCGCGAACTGGCGCATGCCTTGGGCGATTATCTCAAGGACCTTAGCTTCACGCATGTGGAGCTCATGCCCATCACCGAGCATCCCTTTTACGGCTCCTGGGGATATCAGACCACGGGCTACTTTGCGCCCACCTCACGCTATGGCGCTCCTGAAGATTTGATGTA